>JAHZJL010000291.1 GCA_022600935.1 Gammaproteobacteria bacterium | reverse complement strand
GTACCGTATCGTTTGTTGATGCCAGCAGCAGTCTAAAAGGTAAATTCCGAGTACTGATTATACCCGATGAGCGAGATCATCCTTGGCCATCCGCGCGTTATCTGCGTCAAGGTGGTGCCGTAAAATCCTGGATTCTGCTGCAACAAGTCAGTCTGGGGTATGAAATCTGGCGGCAGCTCAACGGTTTTCCTCCAATGCTGACACCAGAGCATCCTTATATCGACCTTGAACGCAAAAAATCGGCATTCAAGCCCCGATAGGCTACCGCAGATTGACTCGTAAGATCATTAACATGTTGTCGATACCGCTTCGCCTGATCGTATTAACCACACTGACACTGTGCTTGATCCTACTCAGTGGTTGCCTGCCTTATCGTCGTCTGGAACCTCCGCCTGAGATGACGCAGAAGGTTGAGAAGCGTCTCAGCGAGCAAAAATCCATGACACTGTCGGAATGGTCATCCCGGAAGCCACAATCCATTGATGATGCTTTGGACATGCAGCAACGCAAGCAGCTGCTGAACGCGACAGAAAACAATTCCACAAATCAGAAATCATCGACCGGAATCGTACAAGCAAATCCTGCTGCTAAACAAGCGAATGACAAACTGACGCTGACCGATGCCCGTCAATTGGCTTTGAAAAACAATCTGAAGCTTCAGATTGCGTTATTTGAGCCAGCCATTGCTGAAACAGTGGTCAATGAGGAAATGGCCAAGTTTGACGATCTGATTTTTGCCAATGTCAAATACGGTCGCAAACGCACCCCGCTGCTGGATGGGAACGTGGTGGGTTTCAAACCGGTTGATGAGGATTCACCGTTAGACGATCAGATTGCCAAACTGGATATTCAGACTCAAAACACCGAATTGCTGGAACTGGAAGCCGGTGTCATCATTCCATTACGCAGCGGCGCAAAGGTTAAAATCAGCAGTCCTTTGTCGAGCAAGGGCACGACCCGTTTCGTGCCATCCGAGCAGAATCTCAGCGGCCTGCGTTTTTCAATCAGCCAGCCCTTACTGCGTAATGCCGGATTTGCAGTCAACGAAAGTGGAATCCGCATTGCTCAGTATCAACAACAAGCCATTAATTTAACCACACGCTTGCAAATGATCAGGGTTTTGGCTGCCAGCGACAAAGCATTCTGGAATTACTACGCGGCCTGGGAGTCGCTGGCAGTGCGCTATCGCCAATATGGTATCGCCACTCAGAACCTGACGATGGTCAAACGCCGTGTCGCCGAGGGAATGGTTGCAAAAATAGAGATCAATCGCGCAGAAATCGGTGTTAGTGAGCGCATGGCGGCGCTAATTATTGCTAAAACCAAACTCAAACTGGCTCAGCGCAAGCTGATGGTCGTGCTCAATGACCCACAATATGCACTCGATAGCGCGCAGTTTTTCATACCGGAAAGCCAGCCAACGCTGCTCAGCTTTACATTTGACCGCCAACAACTGATCAACAAGGCCTTGCAAGGCCGCCTGGAATTGCTGGAACTGGAATTGAAACTGGCCGCCGATGCCGTCAAAATCGACTACCTGGAAAACCAGACACTGCCCATGTTTATGCTCGATTACAAATACGGTGTGCTGGGTCGGGGTGATGATTTCAGCGATGCCTATGATGATGCATTCAGTGGCGATTTCAATGACTGGTCAATCGGGTTCAAAGTGGAAATACCCGTCACCAATCAGGCTCGAAAGTCACGCTTATCAAGAGCAGTACAACAGCGATTACAACGTCTGAAAACCCAACAACTCAAAGAACTTTCGGTGCGTAGGGAAATTCATGACGTACTCGACACGTTGGAGCAGAACTGGCAACGCATCCTCGCCAATCGCCAGATCGTCATACTCGCTGGCACCAATTACGATGCCGAAGTCAAACAATTTCAGGCGGGAATACGCACGATGACAGAGGTCATCAATGCACTCAACAAACTGGGTGACGCCCAGATCAAGGAAATCAAAGCCATCAGCGACTACCAAATCAGCCTGATCGATCTGGCGTATGCAACCGGAACATCGTTGGGGTATAGTCAGGTTGATTTGATGAGCTGATACAGGTGATTAGTCGTTAGACCAAGTCTGAGTTAATGCAAGTACTCATCAACAATTCCAGACTTTTTGATAGTGTTCTCGAAATAATCCATAAGCATTTTCAAAAAGTTTATGCTCTTTATGAAGCAACATTTAACAGCATTTGTCGAAGCAACTTTAGGATAGTAAGCGTCCTACGCGACCATCTATTCAATTCTACTCAATCATCACACTCTGTGTTTCGTGTTTTTCCAAGAGAATTCTCTAGGTGGAATTAGAACTTGGATGTGCAAATAGCTTTTTTCCACGATTAAGACAACAAACGATTTTCTATATAACCACGTTTTTCACTTTCATTGTTGTAGTTTGGAAGGTGTTACAAGCTTTGCTAACGATTTAAATTTTTTGCGATTGGCGAAAAAAGAATATTTGTACGTGTTCTATATGTAACAGATCAATAACTGACCAGTACCAACCTCTTTGGGTTTGTGGTG
>JAHZJL010000290.1 GCA_022600935.1 Gammaproteobacteria bacterium | reverse complement strand
GGAAGAACAGAACCATATCCGAGGGGTTGGCCTGGCAATACTCTCTGGCTTTCTGAGCAGACTCTAATTATATTAGATGTTTTCGTTTGAATAAGTGTTTAATAAGGGCTTTGTTGATTTTATTTTATGCTTATATAAGCTTATTTAATCATTGCGAAAAAAATATAAACTAGAATATAGTATTAATATCATGTGTTTTAACGCCTGGTGGGACTTCTGAATTATAAAATTCTCTAATTTGCTTTTATAGGAATAACTCAAGAAGTTGGTATTGGCACTTAAAAAATATAAGTCAATTATTAATATGAAATAAATCTGAAAACAAGATATTCCTGGCGATCGAAAACTGTTAAAATGGATGCTGTTTTCCGGTCGACAACTTGCGCAATGTTATATTCCTCACGTTCCACCCATCAATCCAGTTGACTTGTCAGTGACTTTCTTGAACAACGCGATCCACCCTTGCAACTTGATGCGATGACCCCCAAATCTGATTTAGAGCAAGGATCCGTAAAGCACTACACTCAATGCACAGGCAAACCCTCCAAGCTAATTCCATTGATGATTGGCTAGTTGTTACTGAAACAGCGAGAGAATTTGAGTGATAAAGACGTCGTGTTGTAATTCAAACCTGATCCGTATTTCCAAGCCTTATGTGAATTAACTGAATTCAGACGAACAATGTTATATACAGTATGATTACTATATTTGCTTTGTGTTAAGTGAAACTGACCATTCCCGTGATAGTGCCGGGCTTACCTATGTTTACCCGGTTATTTCCCGCCGTGCAAGAGGGTTGTCTATTGGAATAAACTTGAATCCAAATAATGCATGCAATTGGCGTTGCATTTATTGTCAAGTCCCGGAATTGAAGCGCGGAAGTGCGCCAGAATTGGATTTAAGCATGCTCGACCTGGAATTGCGTGCTTTATTGCATGATATTCAGGTTGGTGATTTTTACGATCAATTTGATGTTTCAGAGCCACAGCGTCAGATTCGAGATATTTCAATTTCTGGAAATGGAGAGCCGACAAGCTCAAGATTATTTGCTTCAGTGATTAACTGCATTGAATCTGTTCTGGACCAAACTGGTCTGCTTGGTACAGTTAACATTGTGTTGATTACTAACGGTAGCTTGATTCAACACGATCATGTTCAACAAGGCCTGACAAAACTTAACAGATTAAATGCAGATGTGTGGTTTAAACTTGATCGTGCATCGGATAAAGGGATTCATGAGGTCAATCAGTCTTACGTGACAGTTGAACGGGTTTGGAAAAATCTCAATCTGTGTGCCAGTCTCTGCAAAACATGGATTCAAACCAGTGTTTTTAAACTGGATGGATTACTTCCAGACGCAATGGAATGGCAGGCTTATCTTGAGTTTCTTGCGCGTTATCAGAAAGATTCGAATTATCCTGTTCAAGGCGTTTTGCTGTACGGACTAGCCCGAGATTCCATGCAGTCTGAGGCAGAACGTCTTGAACGGCTTTCTGATACAGAGATCAGTCATTATGCTGAGAGCATACGCGGCCTGGGTTTTCAGGTTCAAGTCAGCACTTGAGTATACGATCAATCACTGTTGGTTTGAGAAATCAGGCAATTAAGAGTCGTCGATTAAAATTGATATCCACGATAACTTAAGAAGCAAATAAGTCTTCATAGCTGTTAAAACATTGTTTGTAAAAGGCTTGCTGTTTGAGTAAATTACGCCAGTTACTGATGTTTTGATAGGGAGATAAATCCAGTTCAGACACTTCAGCCGGGTCCAGCCATGCTAACAGGATCATATCAGCCAGAGACAGCTCATTACTGGCAAGATAGGTTGAGGTACTCAGTTGGGTATCGATAATTGGCAGGAATCGATCCAAAAAATTCAAACCGTCTTGTAATGACCGGTCGTCTTTTTCCATATCTGTGAATTTGTAGATGACTCTGTTAAATAACAGTTTTTGCATGGCCGAAGCGATATGATTGACTGAAAAATCAGTCCACTGATCAACAATCGCTTTTTCATTAATAGTTGTTGGGTATAGTGATGATTGTTCCTTGCTGGCCAAATATCGGCAAATGGCACCGCTTTCAAACAAGATAAATCCGTTATCATCAAGCGCTGGTACTTTTCCGGCAGGGTGAATGAGTTTGTAGTCATCGGATTGACCCTCGCCTTTCATTAAATCAATATTAATATAGTCATATTCAAGACCCATCATGTTTGCTGTAAAACGAACCCGGTTGACCCAGGGAGATAAATCAAGACCGTAGAGTTTGAGCATGGAATTGTCCTCTTTGATGTGTTGAAAATCGGTACGTTAGATCAGTATTGAGTGAGGGTCAAGGCTTAAATAAATGTTACCTAAAAACTGTTCAATAATTTGATCAATGGATTGAGTGCAAGGCAGCAGCGGGTGAACAAGCACAGCATACTGGAGTCTGTGAGCATTTTGAGTCCACTGTTAACACCGCAATACGCCATTCAGTGAGATCTTGAACAGGTTCTAAGCTTAGTAAACGCTAGTAATGAACAAGCCTTTGGCAGACAGCCTGGGCCTGGTTCAGTTCACAGAATATTGAATGAACGTTTCTGTTTCGAATTCTGTTGAGCATGATTTGAATGAGTTGTAGAATTGATTGCCAATGCAAACTATTATTAATCGTTACGAATTTTATCCATTAATTGAAAACAATAGGATAATCAAATGCCAAGAGTAGGGGAGCGCTGTGTTTAAATCAATTATCATCCTGTTATTGACAGTTATTCTGACAGGTTGCAGCAGTTTTGGAAAAGGCGTCGCTGAAGCATTTCTGGAAAAACAGGAAACTGATGATACCAGGGAATGCAGTGTCTGGGGTGGCGCATTTGAAGGTATTTCCGCGAGTCTGGATCGACAGGAAGGAAAAACCAAGGTGTTGATGACCCACGGTGTCGGTGAACATGATCCTGGATATGCCACCATGTTGATGGAAAAACTCGGTCAGGCGCTGGACTTGACCGTTAAAAACAAATATTCCAGGGATATCAAACTTTACCACTTCGATAACCAGGACCAGGTCCTTGGAAACTTGCGAATCAGTCGTCTGTTAAGCAAGAACAGACAGCGTGAACTGTTATTTTATGAATTAACCTGGTCTGACATTTCAGCACCGCTTAAAGAAATTCTGGCGTATGACAACTCAGGTGAATATTCATTTCGCCGTGCCGAAGTCAATAATTTATTGAAAGAATTCTCCAATTCTACCGGTCCTGACCCCATGATTTACCTGGGGAACCAGAGAGAAGGTATTTTGAATGCCTTTACCCAGTCAGTTTGCTGGATGATGGCGTTCGACTGGAACGATATGCCGGGTCGGGATGATGAGATTATCAACTGTGATTTTAAAAATGACAGATTATTGGAACATATTTCCATCGATGACTATATCTTCATCTCGCACAGTCTGGGTAGTCGAATCACAATCGACGGATTGGATCGAGTTGCTCACTTGTCAGATTCGATCACTGATGAGGATGGCATGCTCACCACTGAAGTCATTGTCGATCAACTCCAGGACAAATCCATACCAATCTTTATGCTTTCCAATCAGCTGCCAATGTTGCAGCTTGGTCGAGAATTACCGAGAGTTGTTGGTATGCGCCAGGAATATTGTAACGTGGAAGGCACTCATTATGATGATCGCGCATTCAGTCATATTACAATCTATGCTTTCAGCGATCCCAACGATATTCTCAGTTATGTGTTGCCCAGTGGTTTTGTCGACAAATATATCGATTCAAGAATGTGTGTTGATGTCACTAATATCATGATCAATATCGCACATGTATTTGATGCGTTTGGGCTGGGGACTGTAGCCAATCCTCTTGAAGCCCATGTTGGTTATGATAGTGATGACCGGGTTATTGCCATGATCGCCAATGGAGTCGGAACTGAAAACAGTTCCAAACTGGTTGAAGAACGCTGTCAATGGATTGAAACGATTGAGTGAGTTTCAATCGATACAATAGGTTTTAATCAGGGATTTCAACAAGTCGATACCAGGCTGGATTTGGTGCATATCCAGATATTCATTGGCTTGATGAGCCTGGTTAATTGAGCCGGGTCCAATGACCACTGTTTCCATGCCCATCTGATTAAAATAAGGTGCTTCAGTCCCGAAAGCTACAGATTCGGCCGTTGTGCCGAGACGTTGTTCCAGTGTTTTCAAGAGATCGGATTGTTCTGATGTGCTGAATGGAGGGAGTCCGTCGAACAGCGATGTCACTGTAAGAGACAGCTTGGGGTTGTTGTCGACACAGAGTTGCAATTTCTTGCGTAAAGTGGATTTCAGCTCGTCCAGTTCCATCCCCGGTATCGGGCGAATATCAATCTGGGTTTCGCAATGACCACAGATACGATTGGGATTGTCGCCGCCGTGAATATAGCCAAGATTCAACGTGGGGTAGGGGATTTTAAACGCCGGGTTGTGGTAGCTGCGTTGCAGTTCTTTGCGCCACTCCAGCAAGGTTGTCAATACACTGTGCATCGCGTCCAGGGCGTTAGCGCCGAGTGACGGGTCGCTGGAATGCCCGGATTGACCTTCAATACGAATTGACTCGGTAATGATGCCTTTGTGCATGTGTACCGGGCGTAAATCGGTTGGTTCCCCGATAATTGCATAGCGCCCCAACTTACGGCCAGAAGCCACTAATGCCTTGGCGCCGGCCATGCTGCTTTCTTCATCGCAGGTAGCAACCAGGGTCAGCGGTTTGCTCAGTTCTTTAGTGGTTAAATCCCTGGCGGCGGCAATAGCCAGAGCGAAAAACGCTTTCATGTCTGTGCAGCCCAGACCGTACAAGCGTTGATCACGTTCTGTAACAGCGAAAGGGTCTGACTGCCATAACTGCTCATCAAACGGAACTGTATCGGAGTGACCAGAAAACACCAGCCCATACGGCTGGTCGAGACAACCCAGTGTGGCAACCAGATTAGACTTGTGATGAGTGACTGGAATGATGTCAACTTGCCAGCCCAGCGATTCCATCCAGTCAGCCAACAGGTTAATAACACGGTGATTGCTTTGATCGAGTTCCGTACTTGTACTGCTGACCGAAGGTTGGGCAATCAATTCCTCGATTAATGTCAGGGTTTCAGGTAAAGCAGTCATGTCTGTATATTTCGCTTAGCGTTAAAGTGATTTACTCTAAGCGCTTATCGGTTACTGCGCCTTCTGATGCCGAGCTGACAAGTTTCGCATACTTGGCCAACACCCCGCGTGTATAACGAGGTTCGGGTTTGTTCCAGTTGGCTTTACGTTGCTCCAGTTGTTGATCGTCGACGTGTAATGTGAGTTTCTGCTGTTTGGCATCAATGGTGATTTGATCACCATTTTCGACCAGGGCCAGCAAGCCGCCTGTATAGGCTTCGGGTGTGATATGCCCGACAACGAATCCGTGAGTGCCACCTGAAAACCGGCCATCAGTAATCAATGCGACATCCGAACCCAGTCCTCTGCCCATGACAGCGGCAGTCGGTGACAGCATTTCACGCATGCCAGGACCACCTTGCGGTCCTTCGTAGCGCACAACGATGACATCACCTTTGACAATGTTGCCATCCAGAATAGAGGCCAGAGCATGCTCTTCGCAGTCGAAAACTTTAGCGTTGCCTGTGAATACCAGCCCTTCCTTGCCGGTGATTTTGGCAACACCACCTTCAGCTGCCAGATTGCCGTATAAGACAACAAGATGACTGTCTTTCTTAATCGGGTTATCCAGTGGGTGGATAATATCTTGCTGTTGCGGATAGGGCGCGACGTCTTTCAGGTTTTCTGCCAGTGTCTTGCCGGTCACTGTGAGGCAGTCACCATGCAACAGGCCATTGTCCAGCAGTACCTTCATCAGCGGTTGAATGCCACCAATATCAATGAGTTCAGCCATGCTGTAACGACCACTGGGTTTGAGGTCAGCAACCATTGGGACTTTCTTGCCGATACGGGTAAAATCGTCCAGAGTCAATTTGATTCCGGCACTGTCAGCCATAGCCAGTAAATGCAAAACGGCATTGGTTGATCCGCCAAGTGCAATAACGACAGTGATGGCATTTTCGAAGGCTTTCAGTGTCATAATATCCAGCGGCTTGATGTCGAGTTCCAGCAAGTTCAGCACAGCTGCTCCAGCACGTTCGCAATCGGATTGCTTATCGCTCGATACCGCAGCCTGGGCAGAACTGTTGGGCAAACTCATGCCCAGTGCCTCGATAGCCGATGCCATGGTATTGGCGGTGTACATGCCACCACAGGAACCGGGGCCGGGGATAGCTTTGGACTCAATCGCTTTCAGTTCGGTATCATCAATTTTATCGTTGGCTCGCGCTCCAACCGCTTCGAAAACAGAGACAATGTCCAGTTTTTTCTCCCCATGACAACCGGATAATATAGTGCCGCCATAAACAAAAATCGCGGGCCGGTTCAGTCGCGCCAGAGCAATCATGCAACCCGGCATATTTTTATCGCAACCACCGATTGCAACAATACCGTCAAAGCCCTGGCAGCCGACCACTGTTTCTATGGAATCAGCAATGACTTCGCGCGAAACCAGCGAATATTTCATACCTTCAGTACCCATGGAGATACCATCGGAAATGGTTATGGTATTGAATATCACTGCTTTACCGCCAGCTTTGTTGGCTCCAGTTACCGCATGGTCAGCCAGAGTGTTGATATGCATATTGCAGGGAGTGACCATGCTCCAGGTTGAGGCAATGCCTACTTGTGGCTTACTGAAATCGGAATCTTCGAATCCTACTGCATGCAACATGGCGCGGCTGGGAGCACGCGACATGCCGTCGACAACCTGAGAAGAATGTTGGCGTTTATTTTTATCTGTCATTAAATCTGGCCTTGTTCAGAATGCATATAAGCGATAGATGGATTAAAGAGACGATTCTATCATCTCTGATGGAATTCGTAGAGCGGTAACAGCTTTTTGATCGATGCGTTATGTAAAAAAAATTGACTTCAACGGGCAAGGAAGGTGTTTGAATGCCAAACCAAAGAATTTGTGCGAAAAAAGGAATGTACCCTGAATCCGTGAATTCAAATACTCCAATGGAGTTGATTCTTAAAGATAGGAACGAGCTCAATCAAAAAATCGATAGATAGTCACACTTGATAATGATGATCATCGTTATATCGACATT
>JAHZJL010000289.1 GCA_022600935.1 Gammaproteobacteria bacterium | reverse complement strand
TGGAGGGTTCCTGATTCGGTGCAGGAGTACCGACTAAAATATGCCGAAAAACCTATAGTCGATTGGTTAGGCTTTGATCAAACAACCCGTCAATTCAATCTCGATCCAGCCAATCACACACTATTTGCGGCGGCTAATAATATTGACGCAGTGGTACCATTAGGTATACCCGGTAACACCCAGACCTACAATCTATCGTTACCTGCAAACACCGTTTGGAATTTTGCATTGCGCTACCGTGCACCAGCAGTTATTTCGAATCGTTTACCAATAGTCAATGCCGGAGTTGATATCAGCGTGCAAACATCCACGGCAAGTTTAAGTGCCACTGTGAGCGATGATGGGTTGCCGAATCCACCTGCTCATGTTGCTACAAACTGGAGTAAGGTGAGCGGTCCTGGCATAGTTAATTTTGCTAACCCATCGGCACTTGCGACCAGCGCCAGCTTCTTGGTCAACGGTACCTATGTGTTGCGGATAACAGCGAATGACGGAACACTGGACACCTTCGATGAAATTAAGGTTGTAGTCGATGCGCAGAATACCGACACGACTGCGCCAACACCGAATCCTATGACTTGGGCAGCCACTCCATCTGCTCAGGGAGTAAATGCGATTAGTATGATGGCAACAACGGCTGTCGATGATTCTGGCGTTGTCGAATATTATTTTTCATGCATAAGTGGCGGGCAAGGCTGCGTTGATAGTGGCTGGCAAGCCAGTCCCAGTTATATTGCCGGTAGCTTGGCTGCAGGTGGTAATTACAGTTTTCAAATAATCGCTCGAGATGGTTCGCAAAATACAACTGCAGCATCAACAATTGAATCTGCCACTACTGATTCAGATACAATACCGGATACTCCCAGTAACTTTAGCGCAACAGCAATATCAGAAACACAGATTGATTTGAGCTGGGATGATAATGCTAATAATGAAGACAATATGATTATTGATCGTTCGTTAGATGGTGTTAATGACTGGAGCCAAATTGCTAGTTTAAATCCTGATACCATTAGTTATTCAGATACTGGCTTAGACCATAGCACAACCTATTATTATCGGTTAAAAGCAGTCAATTCTAATGGTAATTCAACAGATGTGACAACTAATGCGACTACCGATACTCCACCACCTGCTTTTATTGACTATGTGGCCATTGGGGAAACCGCTTTCTCAGGAACGATTAGTGGTAATTATCTGGCTACCCATGATGATGACGGCAGTATTCAAAGAATTACCGAAAGAGACAGTGGTGGGAAACGTCGGAATCGTCACGATTTCCTGGAACATCGCTGGACTTTCAATATCAATGCCGGTGCTGTTATCAGTCTATTTGCTAACGCCTGGATAACAAATGGATCGGAAGACAATTTCGATTTTGAATTCTCAACCAATGATAGTAGCTATCTACCAGCGTTTACTGTATCCAGCAATTCCTCTAGCAATACACAAGGTGCGATTTTAACAGATGGTATCAGTGGTACTGTGTATGTTCGAGTGAAGGATACTGATAGAGCTCAGGGTAATCGTAATCATCAAACAATCAATATCGATCAAATCTATATTCGCAGTGAAAATGCGGGAAGTGGAACTGCGCCAGATGCACCGACTAATTTAGCCGCTGTCGCTGTTTCATCAAACCAAATTAACATCAGCTGGCAGGATAATTCGGACAATGAATCCAGTTTTAAGATTGAACGTTCACTTGATGGTAGTAGCTGGTTGGAAGTTGCTACTGTTGTTTTGAATGCTAGCAATTTTAGTGATAGTGGTTTAAGTAGTGAAACAACTTATCATTATCGAGTAAAGGCCTTCAATGATACTGGAGCTTCAACCTACACTAATAGTGATTCTGCAACCACAGCTGCAGTTCAGATTGATTTATCGGCAAATGGTTTCACAGAAAGAAGAAGGCACAATGTTGACTTGACTTGGTCTGGAGTAACGAGTTCATCTGTTGATATTTGGCGTGACACTAACATCATTGCCACACTAAATAATGTTAGTGGTAATAACAGTTATCGTGACAATATCGGTGCTAGAGGTGGAGCTACTTATGTTTATAAGGTTTGTCAGGCAGGGAGCACCGAGTGCTCTGATGATGTGACTGTGATTTTTTAGGCATTAGGGAAACCCATGAGTTTTGGTTGCTCTTTGGTAAACTTTCATTTATGTTTCTGACTTGCATGTTTAAGAACACTCGATCAGTTGTTGTTTTATGTGCAGCTGTTTATTGCGAAAGCGTTGTTCCAGCAAGTGTTTTTTTGTGGAAGTCTTTGCGTTGCCTGTTAAATGCGAGCTTCCATAGAAACCAGCCGAACAGCTATCCCCAGCATTGATTTAACAATCATAAAAAACACATTAATCCCATAATATAAAAAGGATAACCAGCATCAGTTTAACAATTACCACCAGGGCAATTAACTGATCTCAGCTTTTGGCTAAACGATGGGCTGCCTGGTGGGTGGTCAGGAACACCTCTCCCGGCGACAATTTATCCACAAAATCAGTTGTCTGTAAGCGATCCATGACTGGGCCTTTGACCTCGGCAAGATGCACGGTAATATTGCTATTGCGTAAGCTGATAATCAGGTTTTCCAGGGTTTCCAGCGCAGTTGCATCGATATAACTGACTGAGGTGAAGATTAACACCAGATGACTTAAACCAGAACGCTTGGCAATTTCCTGATAGATATAATCCTCCAGATAGCCGGCATTCGCGAAAGTCAGGTTTTCATCAACCCGGATTAACAACAAACTCGGCCAGGTTGCTACAGTATGGCGCTCGATATTGCGGAAATGTTCGGTATTCGGCACTTCTCCAACAACAGCAATATGCGGATGACTGGTGCGCCACAAATAGCCCAGCAAGGTAATCGCGATACCCAAACCCAGACCTTGTTCAATACCAAGGATTAATACCCCTCCAAATGTACCCATTTCAGCCAGTGCATCTGCGCGATCATAGATCCAGATATTGATAATCGAGCGTACTTTAACCAAAGGAGCAATTGCTACCAGGATAATCGCAGCCAGCGATGCTTTCAGGATATTCGAAAACAACTCAGTGAAAAAACTCACCGCAATTGCCAATAACACAGCAGCCACCAGCATCGCAATCTGGCTCACCGCTCCAGCACTGAAATTCACCATGGTGCGGCTGAAACCACCCGCTACCGGCATTCCCCCTGAAACAGAAGCGGCCAGATTCGCTGTTCCAAGTGCGATCAATTCCTGATTTGGATCAATGCGCTGACGTCTGAGCCGCGCTGTAACCTTGGCTATCGCCACACTTTCCACATACGCAATCAAGGCAATAAATGCAGCAGAGGGGAACAGCAAACCCCAGGTGTCTGCTGAAAATCCGCTCAAACTGATGACAGGCAAGCCTGGTGGTATTGCTCCAACTGTTTTCACCGTCTGTTGATCATCAAGAAAATACGTGGCACCTACTGCACCGCCTATTACCACCAGTAATGGTCCGCTTTTACAGATTGCGGTTATCCAGGCTTGTTTAAAACCAAAGCCTTGCAGTAGTTTACCCAGCGGTTTATCAAACAGTAACAAGGCGATTATGCTGCCGATTCCGATTATTACTGTAGAGGAATTCATGGTCAGCAAGGCGTCAAGATAACAGTTCCAATTCATCCCGCAATGCGATTGATCAATCCCCAGCAAAGGGCTTATCTGACTTGTGATGATCAACAGCGCAGCGCCACTGGTAAAACCAGTCAGTACCGGATGACTGATAAAATTGACCAGCGTACCCATTCTAAAAACAGCCATCAGCAGCAGTATCAATCCAGTTTCAGCCGCCAACACCATTGCGTTAATCAACGGGTCACCATGCGAGACGACCTGTGGAGCAGACAGGGCTGCTGCGATCATAATGGCAGCGATCGACACCGGACCCACCGACATCGTACGACTGGTTCCAGTCAAGACATACATTAAAGGCGGTAAAATACTGGCGTATAAACCTACCTGAGCTGGCAATCCTGCCAGTATTGCATAGGCAATGCCTTGTGGAACCAGCAGAATTGCAGTGATGATTCCAGCAAAACAATCACTGCCCAAGTCAGTGCGATTGTAGGATTTAATCCAGTTGGCAATTGGAAACCATTGACTGAGTTTTATAGATGAGTTAAGGGTACTCGCACTCATTGTTATCCATTATTATCGATAAACTGTTTTGCGTCGATGGATTTAGTTTTTCGTCTGATATTGGTGGCAACCGTAATATCAGCCACGCCAACGCCTGCAATGAGTAAACTGTTTTTGAATTAGCCATTCGATGAAATTACAGATTGGTGTGACAGATAGCTATAACAGTTGTCTATCATGACTGTTCATTTTAAAAGATACGCTTAATTTTTAGTCCAGGCATCATAACCACCGGCCATTGACAACGCATTTTGATAACCTAATTGTTGCATGGTTCGAGTTGCTAACGCCGAACGCCCGCCAGTGCGGCAGTATAGCAATACAGTGGTGTTTTTATCCGCCAGTGGTTTAATTGAACCAATTTTGAATTCCAGTAAACCGCGAGGGACATTGATCGCGTTGGGTAACGCGCCTGCATTAAATTCATCAGGCTCACGGACATCAAGCACCACCACATTGTCAGCAGCAAGTTTTTGCCTGGCGCTGTTTACATCAATCTCGTGAACATCCGATTTAGCCTCTGCAACCAATTGCTGCCCGGTCATGGCGACAGTTGCTGCACAGGTTGCGCTGCTGTCATTCTCATTGGTAACTTGATCGGTTCGTGGTGTTGCTGCTTCCTGCCATTCTTCATCGGTTAATCCACATAGTTTATTGGCAGGAACTGATTCCTTGATCAAACGCGGTGCAGGCAGGTTGAGGCTGTTCATAATCTCGACAAATTCCTCGCGCGTTTTACCTGCCAGACGCGGGTTACGAGTGCGTTCCTGTTGAATAGAACTGACGTAACGCCCATTGTAGTCATGTCCCGGATAGACAAGCGTTTGATCTGGCAGAGTGAATAATCGCTGGGTGATACTATCGTATAAATCGCCTGGATTACCACCCTGGAAATCACTACGACCACAACCATCGATAAACAATGAATCTCCGGTAAAGAGATGATCTTGCCATAAAAATGACATACTGCCAGGGGTATGTCCAGGGGTACTGATTACCTGGATCTGTTCGTTGTTCGCAAACCTCAGGGTTTCTCCGCCTTCCAGTTGAATATCCGCCAGTTCAGCACCACACGCTTGCCCGACAGCTGTTTGGGCGCCCGTTTTCTTTCGTAACAGTCCACTTGCAGTAATATGGTCAGCATGTACATGGGTTTCCAGGGTATATTTCAGAGTCAGGTCCTGTGCATCCAACAAAGCCATGTAATCATCAATATGGGTATTGACTGGATCGATAAAGACCGCTTCCTTGCTCTCCATGTCGGCAAGCAAATACGTGTATGTCCAGGTCGCTTCGTCAAATAGTTGTTTAAATAACATAATCGGTTCTCCATTTTATTTAATCTGTTTTAGATTCAGTCTTCCGGACTCAAACTGGATCAGATTTCAAATCCGTACTCAATTCCAAGCCAGAGGTTATTATTCTTGACATTCTTGTCTTCAAAGTTAAATTTACGATTTCCGTATTGCCAACCGAACTTTATGGTTGCCTCTGAATTCAATGTATACAAAAACTCCAACTCGCCTTGATAAATATTTTCTGTCGCATTATGGTGAATATCTTCAGGATAATCACTGGTGAAAATATTGTGCTCGTAATCAAAAATCAGCACAGCAGATAGTTTGTTAAACAAGGGTATTTTTAGTTCAGCAGAGGTGTAATGGTTGATATAGGAAATATCATCCAGCAATTCTCGGCTCTTGTGCTGATTGGTTCGACCCCGCTCGTAATGATAACCAAGCAGTAATTCAAACCCAGGAGCAAATTCCCATTCAAGATGAGGACCGATTGTCCAGAATCGGGTATTGCGGTGTTTAAATGGTGCATCATAGTGTCGTAATCCGTATCGACCCAGTAAACGTAGAGTAAGATCGTCAGTTAACTGATCATTGATATGCGTAGCCCAAATGTGGTTTGTTAAGCGTTCGTCAAATAACTCGGTTTCCTCGAAGTCTTGTTCATCAGCCTCACCCGCCAACAGATCATT
>JAHZJL010000288.1 GCA_022600935.1 Gammaproteobacteria bacterium | reverse complement strand
GTCGGTTGTACCGCCACCAATATCAACCAAACACACGCCCAGTTCTTTTTCATCATCGGTTAGTACCGACATCGACGATGCCAATTGCTCTAATACAATATCTTCAACCTGTAGTCCACAGCGCTCAATACACTTAACAATATTCTGTGCCGCACTTACGCCACCACTGACGATATGTACTTTTGCTTCAAGACGGATACCAGACATTCCAACAGGTTCTTTAATTCCTTCCTGTCCATCAATCACAAATTCCTGGGGCAGAACATGTAATATTTTTTGATCCGCTGGAACAGCCACTGCTCGGGCAGAATCGATCACCCTGTCAACATCACCCTGACTCACTTCCTTATTACTGATCGCCACAATTCCATGTGAATTCAGGCTTTGAATATGGCTGCCCGCGATACCCACGAAAACAGATCTGATATCGCAGCCAGCCATAAGCTCTGCTTCCTGAACAGCACGTTGAATTGAATTAACAGTGGTTTCAAGATTGACGACAACGCCTTTCTTTAAACCGCGAGAAGGACTTTGGCCTAACCCTACAATTTCTACATCACCATCGATATTCACTTCGCCAACAATTGCAGCGACTTTGGATGTTCCAATATCCAATCCGACGATTATATTTTTTTCGGTCTTTTTAGCCATCTCTCCCTCATATTTCTCAACGTTATCAGTGACCCGGCAAAACTTACATGTAACGGAAAATACTGTAATTGCATTCTCAATCTGGTCAGTGTTCTGAATTCATCATGCCATTTAAACCAGTATTAATACTTATTCATTTATATCCAATTGCAAAACCATTCTCATAACGTAAGTCAATAGACTTCAGCTTATTAATTCGGTCATTTCCAAGATGGGGTAATATCGCAACAAACCGCTTAAAACTGGACAACGGATTGTTTCGACCTAATGCAATATGTATGTTATTGGCAAGATCCAGAGTCCATTCTCCTTGCTTATTGACTTGAAATTGCTTTAATTCATAGCCGGTGTTAGCAAGCAAGTATTCCATTTCACGGTAAGCCTGAAACAGCTCTGGCGTGAATACTCTGTTGATATCCAGGAGCGGTAATTCGGAAAAATTGTGCGTAGATTCAGGAGAAAACACGATACCATCGACAGAGATTATTTTATCACTACCAAGCCTCAAATATGGATTTTTCTCGATAATATTAACTCGAATACGGTCAGGCCAGACACGCTCGATATCGACAGACCTGACCCAGGGAAACTGCTCCAGTTCTGATTGCATTTTCAACAAATCAACTGTTAGTAATCCCGATCCTGAAAATTGATCGAGTACACTTTGTAATTCCTTCGGCTCGGTATATTGAAATTTACCATCCAATAACAAATGACGAACCGGCAAAATAGATGCTGAGAATTTGCTAAAAACCAGCAATAGAATCACGACCAATACACTGACCCATCCAATGTTTAAGTTAGATAACTGCGCGCTGGCTTTGACTTTATTATCTTGGGTGTGGGTTGCAACCATCAAACCGCCTTCTCAACATCATTTTCTTTTTCTACGCTAGTTTCCAGAATACGAAAAACCAGTTCATTAAAATCAATTCCAGCTGCTTTTGCTGCCATTGGCACCAAACTGTGATCGGTCATCCCAGGTACTGTATTCACTTCAATTAACCAGGGGCGATCCGTTTCATCCACAAATAAATCAACACGACACCAACCACTGACTTCAACTGTTTGACAGGCTTTAAGTGCCAGATTTTGCAATGTTGATTCTTGTATCTCCGATAGCCCACTCGGGCAATGATACTGAGTGGTGCTGGCGATATATTTTGCCTGGTAGTCGTAAAATTCATTCGGAGTCTGCAAACCAATGATTGGCAGTGCATTATTGTCAAGCACAGCGACAGTGTACTCATTTCCAGAAACCCATTGCTCCGCAATCACTTTGTTGTCAAAGATTTGAGCTTGATGCCAAGCTTGTTCAAGTTGCTGGACAGAATTGACCTTGCTCATTCCCAGGCTTGAGCCTTCTCTAACAGGCTTCACAATAACCGGGAAACCAAGCTGGTCTGCAACGCGACCAAGATCCTCTTGATCCTCCAGAACCATACAAGATGGAGTTGGCAATTGACTCGCCTGCCAACATAATTTTGTTTTGTGCTTATCCATCGATAGTGCTGAACCCAACACCCCACTCCCGGTATAAGGCAGACCCAATGATTCCATAACACCTTGTAAAATGCCGTCTTCACCACCACGACCATGGACAATATTAAAAACACGATCAAATTGTCCAGCACGAAGGGCGCTGACCGGATCATTACCAATATCTACGGCTATTGCTTTAACACCTTGTTCAAGCAATGCTGATAGCACAGCATTGCCACTTTTCAGTGAAATATCACGTTCAGCTGAAACCCCGCCCATTGCCACGGCAACGCGTCCAAATGAATCGGCTGTCTTTATCTTGGAATCAGTGTTCATGAGTAACTGCTTCACCGACAATACATACTTCACTTTCAAGCAACACTGATTGCTCTTGTTCGACACGATCACGGATCAGATTAATCAATAACTCAATTTCTAGCGCTGTTGCTCCACCTAGGTTTTCGATAAAATTTGCATGTTTGTCTGAAACCCGTGCCTTGCCGATCTGATGGCCTTTCAAACCACATCGCTCTATCAGCTGCGCAGCAAATCCTTCATCCGGATTTTTGAAAACAGAACCGCAGGTAGGCACATTAATTGGTTGGCTTTGACGCCTGCGCTCGAGCAACTCCTGAATAATTTCATCATCACCATAGCCTGTTGCAGGCAATGATAACCTTGCTGCAACAAACCAGTGTTGCTCTGGTATCTCGACTTGTCGATAACCAGTATTAATTGCTGAGGATTGTATCCACTGTCGATTTCCCTGGCGATCAATCAGCTCTACCTCACTAACCAGTTCCCAGGTTTCTCCACCAAAAGCGCCCGCATTCATTGCAAGTGCGCCGCCAACCGAGCCTGGTATACCGACCAGAAAACTTGCCCCAGACAATTTATTTTTTTGGCAAAAACGCGCAACTTGTGGACAACTAACGCCTGCCTCAACATAGAGACGACCATCATCTTCAAGCTTGATTTTCCCCAAAGTGCGGCGCAAATGAATCACAGTGCCACGGATACCCCCATCCCTTATCAACAGATTGCTTCCGCCACCCAGCCAAAAAACCGGCTGATTCAGATCAAGCTGATTCAGGAAAACAGCTAAATCATTAATATCAGAAGGTCGATAATACTGATCTGCCGGACCACCGACACGCCATGAAGTATATTTAGCAAGCTTCTCATTAAAATGGATTTTTCCAACAAGTGTTTTATTCACAGCTGAAATGACCTCATTTAGGACACTGTCGGGTGCTATGGAAACTGTCATCGAATCAATCCCAGCACTGGTGGCATTATTTTGCTGAGTTGCTCAGGAAGTTGTGCCGCAATATGGCCGATACTACCCGCACCCATCGTTAACACGACATCATTATCCTCAAGCAAAGCGGGCAAAATCTCATGTAATTGCTCATGCTCAGAGACAAACACAGGCTCAACCTTGCCACGGGTTCTCACCGCTCTCGATAATGAACGCCCATCAGCACCATTGATCGGCTCTTCGCCAGCAGCATAGACATCCAGTAAAACCAAACAATCGACCTCTGATAAACACTGCGCGAAGTCATCAAACAAGGCGCGGGTTCTGGTAAAACGATGTGGCTGAAAAACCAGCACGAGTCGGCGCGTTGGCCAAGCGGCCCTGACAGCTTGCAAGGTTGCTGAGATCTCGCGCGGGTGGTGTCCATAATCATCAACGAGCAATGCAAAACCATTGGTAACAGGG
>JAHZJL010000287.1 GCA_022600935.1 Gammaproteobacteria bacterium | reverse complement strand
CACGGGTGCCATTTCATGTTCTGCGGGAGTCACTTGGAGTACCGTTGTATGCGCATCGCTATCTACGTCTATTGATTCATCTGCAAATACAATCAACTCGCCTCCGCGGGCTTTGACTTCCTGGAGATTGGATTTCAATTTTTCCAGTAAGGTGTTATTTGGGGCAACCGCCACAATCGGCATATTGGCATCTACCAGTGCCAGCGGGCCGTGTTTGAGTTCACCTGCTGCATATGCTTCTGCATGGATGTAAGAGATTTCTTTTAGTTTTAGAGCGCCTTCCATGGCAACCGGGTAATGGCTGCCGCGACCCAGAAATAACGCATGCTCTTTATCTGCGAAGAGTTGTGCTATTTTTTCGATCTCGTTGTCGAGTGCAAGTACATCCTCTACTTTCGCCGGAAGGCTAAATAATTGAGCAGCGATTTTTTTCTCGGTGACACTGTTCATGCTATTTCGACGTCCCAGAGCAATCACTAGCATCATCAAGGCAACTAATTGCGTTGTAAACGCCTTAGTTGAAGCGACACCGATTTCAGGGCCAGCTCGAGTGATCAATGACAAATCCGATTCACGAGTCAACGAACTTTCCATTACATTACAAACCACCAATGAGCACAATGCGCCCATTTTTTTTGCTTCCAGGAGAGCAGCAAGTGTATCGGCGGTTTCACCTGATTGTGAAATTGTCACAATTAATGTATTGTCCAGCATAATCGGTTTGCGATAACGGAACTCACTGGCGATTTCGACCTGGCATGGAAGACCTGCGAGGGATTCCATCCAGTATTTAGCAATCATTCCGGAATGAAAACTTGTACCGCAAGCAAGTATATAAACAGCTTTGACCTGGTCGAAAATTTCAGAAGCATTCGTTCCGAAAGCCTGGTCAATTAATTTTAGCCCAACAAATCGCCCTTCCAGAGTTTCAGCAATGGCTCTGGGTTGCTCAAAGATTTCCTTGAGCATGTAATGCCGATATTCACCACGTTCAACATCATCGGCTTTTATTGCGCTTTCCTTTATTTCACGTTCAACAATTTGACCGGATTCATCATGAATAGTGACTTTGTGATGAGTGATTTCGGCTATATCACCATCTTCCAGAAAAATAAATCGATGTGTAACGGGTAATAAAGCGGCTACATCGGAAGCGATAAAATATTCATCGATTCCGATGCCAATCACTAAAGGACTGCCTTTTCTGGCGGCAATTAAAGTCTCAGGATGTTCATTGCTGATGACGCCGAGTGCATAGGCACCTTCAAGTTCATGTGTTGCATCGAGAACAGCATTGAGCAGTGAACTGTGTTTGCCTAAATGATCATGAACTGCATGAACAATGACTTCAGTGTCAGTTTCAGATGTGAATGAATGGCCATTGTTTTTTTGTTTTTCCCGTAATTGTTCATGGTTTTCAATGATGCCGTTATGAACCAGAGCAACCGACCCTTTGCATATGTGTGGATGTGCATTTGAAGTACTGGGAACTCCATGTGTTGCCCATCGGGTATGGGCGATTCCTACCTGACCGTCCAAAGGGTTTTGTTCAAGCATGTTTTCAAGCTCTTTCACCTTACCCAGATGGCGGGCACGCTTGATTTCAGTGTCTCCAATGATAGCTAATCCAGCGGAATCATAACCTCGGTATTCAAGTCGTCTTAACCCTTCCAGTAAAATGGGAACAACATTTCTTTGCGCCATAGCGCCAACAATTCCACACATGTATTTTCTTCCAACCTTTTTGAAACTCAGTAATATTATAATTTTAGCAATGTTTTTATCGAATAGGTGTTATAGAGACTAACCTTTCACAATTTAATTAAAAAATGGGACAAATTCTTGATGTTATTATCAGGTATACTGTTGCTACAGTTGCAGAGAAAACTGACACCAGTATCGGTTATAACAATCATCAATACAGATAGAGTTCACTTAAATGGACTTGTGCCCAGTTGAACTTCTTGTGAAACAGTCACGTCTCAATAATCACATCTGTTTTTTAGAATCTAATCTAAGAATACAAATGATTTTCTAATAAAATTTCTTTCCAATTGAGTAGAACTCTAGCTCCAATCATTGTTATTCCGGCGTTTAACGAAGAATCATCGATAGTTACGGTGATCTCTGCGATTCGAGAGCGTTATAATTACCCTGTTTTAGTCGTTAATGATATGAGTCAGGATCAGACCGCTAAAGTTGCAGAAGATTCAGGTGCAAGAGTGTTAAATCTGAGATCTCAACTTGGTGCCTGGGGGGCAACACAAGCTGGTGTGATTTATGCCTTGAAACAAGGGTTTAAATCAGTGTTGACACTGGATGCCGATGGCCAGCATGAACCTGAGTATATCCGCGATTTACTTGAACGCCTGGAAGATGGGTACGATATTGTCATAGGTGCGTATATTGAACGATGCAGCACGGCTCGGCACATCGCCCGGTATTATTTTAAATTGTTGACCGGGTTACAGATTGAAGATATGACGTCTGGATTCAGAGCATATAATTACAAGGCTATGCAAGTGATTGCATCGAAGCAAGCTACTTTGCTGGATTATCAGGATATTGGCGTGTTATTGATGTGCAGACGTTCAGGTTTGACAATTGAAGAAGTTCAAACGCCGATGAATCTGAGATTGAGTGGTCATTCACGTGTCTTTTATTCCTGGTGGGTTGTATTGCGATATATGGTTGAAACGACAATTCTGTGTCTGTCCCAGATTGGTTCCAAACGTAAATTTCAATTCAGGTCGACCCTGTGATTATTACATACCAATGGATTACTGCGGCACTGGGAATTCTGATTGCAGGAATTATCCTGTTCCTGGTCAGGCGAGATCATTTGCACGGCCCTTATGCTGCGTGGTGGCTGCTGGTTGCCATTATTACAATCGTATTGGGGATCTGGCCTCAGCTAATTGACAAGCTGGGCTATTCATTTGGGGTTGGTTATCCCCCGGTCTTGTTATTGGTATTGGCTCAAGGCATGATGTTAATAAAAATACTGACCATGGACATTGAAAGATCGCGGCAGGAACGTAAATTACGCCGTCTTGCCCAGCATATGGCGATTCTGGAATCGCTTATCGAAGAACAGAACAAGGCAAAACAAAACAGTGGGAATGAGGTGTAAGGTAATGCGGTTAATACTGCTGTAGTGTTCGGCCCATGTATAATTTTGTGTTAAAAAAAACAGAACAAACACATAAAGCAGCAGGATAGTAATCGGTGTAAGGATCAACCTGCGGCCTTGAGATGTCAAGTGTGGTGAGAAGATACATACCAGGATTCCAGTCATTACGATATAGATTAAAAGATTCCAGTTCGGTAAAACGAAATAGTTGATTGCCAGAGCTTTCCAGACAGAATGGTAGGAAATTGAGAAAGATCCCAGGTAAGGGATATCAATGTTGATTGGGCTGAATGCTGTTACGACAAGGAATCCAATTACGAACAGTGCCATAAGGCCGAAGATAATCCTTGGTCTGATTTGTTGCGCATGAAATGGGTAAGATAACAGCCAGATACATAACAGTGAGGCACATAAAACAACGCCTTCAACTTTGATCAGTGACACACATATAGCTGCTAATGCAGATATAACCAGTTGAAATACAGATTGTGTGATCAAGTATTGGATCAGTGCTAATGCTGCAAATGTATATGCACAACTAAGCCATAAGTCCGAATAGCCAGCCAACGCGGTATGGACATTGATCATTGGTAACGAAATCACCAGATAAATCGTAATAATTTTCAGTTCTGGTTTGATTTTTAATTGTTTAATCTGTCCCCAAAATCCCAGACCAAAGGCAAGCAGGCAAAAAAGCCAGGGGATATTGACCAGGCTGTCATTCCAAAAGTCCAGCATGGTTGCTATCCATGTCTGGGTTAAGGGAATTGAGTCCGGGTAATGCCAGGCATCCAGTACAAACAGAGAGCTGTTTTTTCCATTAAGCCATTGCTCTCTACCGACAAAATCAACAACTTGTTTTAATTCAAACCAGGTTCTGCTCTTTACTGACCAGGTTGCCCATGCATCCCAGGCATACAAGGGTTTGAGAAGAATCGTAGTTGCTGCCAGGTAAACATGCAGGACAATTAAAATAACAATGCTTGAAAGTAACAAGCGACTCAGGATATTCAGATTTTGGATATTGGGAAAGAATACATGTCTGAGTTTGGATGCAGGTCGTAAAGAGAAATTTGATCGGCGATAGCTTAAAAATCCTAACACCAGGCATATTACAGATAACACCAGGCAGATCAGGAAGTTTGAAATACCGACACAGCGTAATAGCAAAGTTGTTGTTAACAACCCGAATAAATAACCATAACCGATAACAATGGGTGCTGACGGCTTTTCCCTGCAGCAGGTATAGATTAAAAAAATAATCTGACTGCCGACAAGCCAGGGTAGACCGATTGCAACTGCAATGATGAATACGATCTGTATATCAATCATGATCGTCTTTTGCCAATCAAATAAACAAAATGGATCGTTGCAGACAGAACCCCTGACTTGTCACATGCTTATTTCCAGCCTGCTGCCGCCTGATCCAGGACAAATTGGGCGACATCAGCAATTTCCTTGTCGCTTAAGCTTTTACCGAAAGCAGGCATTGGCGGTTTGCCATTGCTGATTACGGCGCTGATTGAGCCGATGTTGTCAACACCGTTATCAGCCAGGTGTTGTTTGCTTAACGTTTTTTGGGGATTAATCAGGTTGCCACCGCCGTTATGACAGCTGGCACAGTGTTTGTCGAACGTATCATTTGCTGAAACCGCACCGATATTCAAACTAAAAATAATGGCAGATACAGCTGAAAAGATGATAGAAAATTTGTTCATTCTCATGACTCCCTTCGATTATAAAAATGTAGTTGTTTAAAAGGCTATTCAGATTAATATCAAAGTAGGCCAGTCTAGTAAAAAGCCAATCATTCAGGATTTACAATTAATGATGAGTTGCAACGCAAATCCTGGTTAATCTTAAGAAGATGTCAACATAAGCCTGACCAGATCGAATTTGTACCCAGATACCCGCTCTCAGTATATCATTAACATGGAAAATTCATACCAATCCACAAGCCTTCTATTTGAAACCGATAATTGAAATCAGTACTGCGACTATTGAGATGCATTGAATTATGGTAGAGTTTTAATTCTGTTTACAGCTGAAAGTAACTATCCGGAAAGCGTGATTAAGTCTATCGGTGTGGTTTCAAACGTCGATAAATTAAACTTCTGCATAAAGAAAAATATTATTGACTGTCGATATCGGCTGACTGGTTCTGGTGTCATATATCGTCTTTTGTGACAGGTACCATATGCTCATGTCAATTCTGTTTTTCTCAGTGTCAGAATAGTATTTGGAAGATATGGTGACTTGAATGAGATTTGTAAGCAGCATCTGTTGTGACTTGTATGTTTGAACCATCAAACGATATCGCCCACTTAAATTATTCAAGACAACTCAAATCCAGAGTCCTTCTTACTTCATACTGATGATGACATGATTCGTTTACGCTCAAACTGGAGAAATCTGTCTGTTCTGACATGGGATCTGGCCTGTGTGGGGCTTGCGATTTTGCTGGCTAATTTTACCCGCTTCGATGGTGTTATTCCTGTTCAGTATATCGTCCCGTTAAAACATCAGCTTATGTTTGGCTTGCCCGTGTATCTGGTGACCTTCCTGGTGTTTGGTGTTAACAAGGGAATCTGGAGATATTCCAGCGTCGGTGATCTCTGGAGGATTTTAAAAGCGATTGCAATCAGCAATGGTTTGACTGTATTGGCAATGTTTATCTTCAAACACACTGCCGGGCTTGAACTATTGTCCAGGTCTGTTTTGTTTTTGACTTCAGTGTATTTGCTGATGTTTATGGGAGGTTCCCGGCTTATTGCCAGGCTGGTGAGTGAGCATCGCTGGTTTCGAATACATCCGGCCAGAAATGTTGTGATTTACGGAGCCGGGCGGGATGGCCAACGATTGTTACGGGAAATTCGACAGCGGCGTCAATTAGGCATGGAGGTGCTGTGTTTTCTGGATGACAATCCAGGGCTAAAAAACAGGTTGATCAATGGTGTTCAGATTAGAGGTTCTCTGGAAATACTACAGCAACTTCTGGAGGAACAGATTGTCGATGAAGTGCTGGTGGGTATCCCTCATTTGAAAAAAGATCGATTCAGGCGCATCGTGGAAATTTGTGAAGGTGCGGGTATATTATGTCGAACACTGCCCAGCCTGGCTGAATCGACGAACAAAAAACTCGGTATATCTCAATTGCGTCCTATTTCAGTTGAAGATTTGCTGGGCCGGGATGCTGTGGTTTTGGATACCCAACTCATTGATTCATTCATTCATAATAAAACTGTGCTTGTTACCGGGGCTGGAGGATCAATTGGCAGTGAGTTATGCAGACAGGTATTGATGTGCAAGCCAAAACAGTTAATTCTTCTGGATCAATGTGAATTTCATTTGTATCAAATCGAAAAACAATTGGCGAATCATCAAGCCAGTCAGATTGTTGGGAAACTGGGTGATGTCAAGGATGCTCAATCCATGGAGCAGTTATTTGCTTGTTATCGACCTCATGTCGTGTTTCACGCAGCAGCATACAAGCATGTTCCCATGCTGGAAGACAATCCTGCAGAAGGAGTATTGAACAATGTCCTTGGAACTCAGGTTATCTCGGTGCTGGCCAGCCGTTTTGGGGCAGAAAAATTTGTCCTGGTATCGACCGATAAAGCTGTTAACCCGGTCAGTGTCATGGGTGCCAGCAAGCGGGTTGCGGAAATCTATTGTCAGAATCTTGATAGTCAGAGCAGTACTGCATTTATTACAACACGATTTGGAAATGTGCTTGGATCAACAGGATCTGTTGTGCCTCTGTTTCAAGAGCAAATCGCAAATGGTGGTCCGGTGACTGTGACACATCCCAATGTGGTCCGGTTTTTTATGACGATTTCGGAAGCAGTCGGGTTGATTTTACAGGCTGGAGCCATGGGTAGTGGTGGAGAAATTTTTGTTCTGGACATGGGAGAGCCCTTAAGAATCAAGCATCTGGCAGAGCAGATGATTCGTTTGTCCGGTTTTGAAATTGATCGGGATGTTGAAATTCAATATACTGGGCTGCGCGCAGGAGAGAAATTATTTGAAGAATTATTCCATGAACACGAGGGATTGAGAGGAACCGAACATTCCAAATTATTATTGGCAGATGCCAGAAAAGTTGAACCGGAATGGTTAAAACAACAGTTGACTGTCTTGATACAGAAAAGTCGTGAATCAGATGCACAGGCTTTAATGAAACAATTGCAAGTTATTGTTCCTGAGTATCATTCAGTGAATTATCATTTGACAGGCATGGTTAAAACATCCCATCAACACTATTCGAATATCGTCTCATTTCCTCAAGATATCGCAGAACATGGAACTTGATTTAAATATCTTGCTGGGTTTAACCCTGGCAGCTTATGCAATTTCTTTGCTGGTGACACGGTATATGGCTGTCAATCATGTGATTACAGATATCCCCAATGACCGTTCTTCTCACGAGACACCAACTCCCAGATCAGGTGGATTGGGCATTTATCTGGTGTTTTTGTTTGTCAGTGTAGCGTATTGGATAATTCATCGTGATCAGTTGGAAGGCTGGTTTTATCCATTTGTTTTTTCAGCATCATTGATTGGTTTGCACAGTTTGTTTGACGATATTACAACCCGGTCAGCACTTGAAAAGCTGATTGTACAATGTGTTGCTGCTTCGATCGTCATTTTTTCCGGTTTGAAAATAGAATTGCCATTTGGTCCGGACTGGTTAGGACTTGTCATCACTTTTTTATGGATAGTTGGGATGACCAATGCCACAAACTTCATGGACGGCCTGGATGGACTTGTTTCAGGTATCTTCAGTTTGGCGCTGGTGTTTTTCTGTATGATTTTGGTGAGTGTCGGACATTATGACTTATATGTCTTTGGTCTGACACTGATTGCCGGTTTGATGGGTTTTCTGATCTATAACTTTCCTCCGGCCAGAATCTTTATGGGTGATGTAGGCAGTTGTCTGCTTGGATTCGTGTATGCACTCATGGTTGTCATAATGCTTGGAGAAGATCAATCACCATGGTTGATGCTGGCGTGTTTATTGGTGGTATTCAATTTACTGTTTGATGTGATGTTTACTGTCATTCGCCGTTTTCTAAGTGGAGAAAACGTTATGCAGGCTCACCGCTCGCACTTGTTTCAATTATTGAACCGTTTGGGATATCGACATTTGACGGTATCTCTGTGCTATCTTGGGGTGACTTTTTTACAAGGGTTGCTTGCACTCTGGGTGTTGTATTACCAGCAATCTGCTGCATTGATGGTCATTCTGATCTTTTTTGTTGCTCATCTGGTTTATGCAACCCTGGTGTTGAAGGCTTCGAAGAGAAAGAATCTGGTTCTTTAATACATTCAATGTCGGGAAAATCACTGCGAGAATTTTTTTCCAGCATTGTCATTCTGTGTTGCGTCGCCAGTCTTGGCATCATTGCAGCAGGTTCGCTGTTAAAACCTGACTCTTTCAATGCGCAAACGACCCCTGTTTTTCTTGCTGGGACTCAGTTTAAAGCTTTAATTGGTCAGGTTAAGACTGATCAACAACAGCTTTATCTAACCGGTCTTGCCAATGCAATGGCGGCTCTGAGCAACAGTCAACGGCGCTTTTCAGCTAACTATTTCCCTTTTCTTGAAATCAATCAGTCAGGGTTTACTCATCAACCTGTCATCAATTTTTTCTGGAGAAAACAAGGTCAGGATCAATCAGTATTTACTGAAACGTTAGTCAATTTTCACGATGAATCAATTGTGATTGATATGAGTCGGCATCCCCAGTGGAACGGCACAATAATAGAAGTGGGGCTATCGTTTGAAGGTGAATTGAAGTCTTCATTGAGGCTTGATTCTGTTGTGTTACAACCCTGGTCAATAATGTCCTGGATACATTCAATTTGGGATCAGTGGTGGGCTTACGGTGGTTGGAAAGGAACATCAATCAATTTTATTGGCGGCGGGCAATACGATAAGCTTCAAGATATTAAAGGGCCTGAATATCCTATGTTGCCGGTCATTGCAGTTTGGCTGGGCTTGTCAGTTATATGCTATTTGGCAATTTGCAGACTGAAAAGGTGCAAACCAGATTCTACTCAATGTCTGATCATGTTTTTTCTGGCCTGGGTGCTGCTCGATTTGCGTTGGCTGCATGAATTCTGGATGAGAACAGATGTAGTCAAAATTCAATACCTGGGTAAAACCCAGCATCATCGATGGCTCTCAGAGAATGACAGCGAATGGTATGCAATGTCTCAGGAAGTCAAACAACACATTACAGAACCAACAGCTCGTGTTTTCTTTGTTCTGAGGACTCAACAACAGCTTGATGATTATTATCGATATCGAATTCGTTATCATCTGCTGCCCCACAATAGTTACCCTTTTCTACAGACATTACCTAAGCCCTCTGATTTGTTAGCCGGTGACTATATCCTGGATCTCGGCGAGACAAGCAGCTTGCAGTTTAAAGGCAATGTGTTAACAGCCAACAAGCTTCTTCAACCGCTGCCTGGAATTAAGCCGATTAATCTGATTTATCAAACCAGGTTGGCCCGATTGTATCGTTATGAAGGTATGTGATTTGATCTGTATTCTTTTTCACTCGATGCATGATTGAAAACCAGCTTACGATTTCCATCGTTACCTTTTACCCTGATTGCAGTGAACTGACTCAAGCTTTGGATTGCCTGCAGGCAGCGATTACCAGGGCGAGTCAGACTGAAAACATTGATACACGTGTGTGTGTTATCGATAACAGCCAAAATCAACTCATGGCCAGACAAATTTCTGGTTGTTTGAAAAACAGCTTGTCATGTCCATTTGATCTGATTGTTCCTGAAACAAATCTTGGTTATGGTGCAGGTCATAATCTTTGCATCTGTCACAGCGATAGTCAGTGGCATCTGGTCTTGAATGCAGATGTGTATCTTGACCAGCAAGCAATCAGTCAAGCAGTCAGATTTTTAAACCACTCTGATCATCAACATGTGAGTCTAGTTACACCCTTTTGTACCACTGGTGATGGGCAGAGAGCCTACTTATGCAAACGTTATCCCAGCATAATTGACCTTGCTTTAAGAGGGTTTGCGCCTGATGGGTTAAAAAAAATCTTTCACAAACGACTCAAACGATATGAGTATCGCCAGGAGACAGAACTGCAGAGTGTCAATTCAATTGTGATTGCCAGTGGATGTTTTATGTTCTTTAATGCAGAGATTTTGCGTCAACTGAATGGATTTTCGCCAGAATATTTTCTCTATTTTGAAGACTTTGACCTAAGTCTCAGGTTGAATACCATGAGCCAGATTGCTTATGTGCCGGATGTAAAAGTGATCCATTATGGCGGTCATGCTGCAAGAAAAGGTGTTGCTCACATCATTTTGTTCATGCAGTCTGCATATCGTTTTTTTTCAACACATGGTTGGAAACTGTATTGATACTGGTTAACTCCAGTGTGGAAAGATTCTGTAAAATTCGATGAATGTATTCGATACTGATAACTCTCTCTTTGCTTGAGTCTGATCTTTATGTATAATTACCGGCTACTCTGAGAACAATGAATTTTAATTGAGGTGTACTGAGTGAAAACCTACAGCGCAAAACCGGCAGAGGTTAAACGTGAATGGTTTGTTATTGACGCAGAAGGTAAAACTCTGGGCCGTCTGGCATCAGAGATAGCAAAACGTCTGCGAGGCAAACATAAACCCGAGTATACGCCACATGTTGATACTGGCGATTATATTATCGTTGTCAATGCTGAAAAAGTAAGAGTAACCGGAAACAAGGAAAAAGATAAAATTTATTATCAGCATACCGGTTATATCGGAAATTTAAAGCAGATTCCACTAGGCGATTTACGCAAACGTCATCCGACTCGGATCATTGAAAAAGCCGTCAAGGGCATGCTTCCCAGAAATCCTTTGGGACGGGAAATGTACCGAAAATTACGCGTTTATGCTGGCCCTGATCATGAGCACCAGGCGCAACAGCCTCAACCGCTTGAAGTTTAAGTGCGTGTAATTGTTTTATTCCTTTAATTTCTTACTGATTGACTAAATATTTATGGCAGTTCAATATAACTACGGTACAGGGCGACGCAAAAAATCTATTGCGCGTGTGTTTATTAAATCCGGGGGCGGTAGTATTGTCGTTAACAAGAAACCTCTGGATGACTATTTTGGTCGCAAAACAGATCGCATGATTACCAGGCAACCACTGGAAAAGCTCGAGATGTCGGATAAATTCGATGTCATGGTGACTGTAACAGGTGGAGGGCCATCTGGTCAGGCAGGCGCAATTCGGCATGGTTTGACAAGAGCACTGATCGATTATGATGAAAGCCTCAGGCCAACATTAAGAGCTGCTGGTTATGTCACTCGTGATTCAAGAATGGTCGAACGAAAAAAACTTGGTCTGCACAAAGCCAGAAAACGTCCACAGTTCTCTAAACGTTAATTATTTTATTACAGACAATACATTGATGATGTTGGTCATCGGTGTACATTGAATCAATTGGGGGATCGTCCAATGGCAGGACTACGGACTCTGACTCCGTCAATCTAGGTTCGAATCCTTGTCCCCCAGCCAAATCAGCCCTGCAGCGAATCGTTGCTAGGGCTTTTTTGTGTGGTGGGATATCTAACAGAACGGGTAGTATTAACTTCAGTGGATTGAACTTCGGAATTAGTCTTTAGATGCTCCACATCTTTCTATTCAAGTGTAATGAAAAGAATTCAACAACAACTTCCCTGGCAAGTTTCAATCAATAAACTGTATGATATGTGGATAAACTGAATTATTTGCTTTCAGACAGTTGGTCAATCAGGGTATACAGATTGAAATGCACAGGTTGGTTGTAACTGGTTATCAAGCGATTTGCCTGAGCCAGATAAAACCTCTTTCAGTTAGCACAGTTCCTTTTTAATCTTCAAATAAACAAATTACAGTTCAAACTTTCTGGTTTAAATGATGACTATCAATATCCAATCGGTAATTCTTTCTGGAGGAGCGGGGACACGTTTGTGGCCATTTTCACGGCAAGCATTGCCAAAACAGTTCCTGCCTCTAGTGGGTAGTCGAACTTTATTGCAGGAAACAGCGCTGCGTGTTGAAGGTTTAAAACAAGACGATGAATTCAAGGTATTGCCGACAGTCGTCGTGAGTAATGAGAACCATCGCTTTCTGGTTGCCGATCAGCTCACTGAAATCGGTTATCAGGACGGTACAATAATTCTCGAATCATCCGGGCGAAATACTGCTCCGGCATTGACTGTAGCGAGCCAGCTGGCATTGTTCGAAGCCACTGATCCAGTGCTGCTGGTGATGCCTTCAGACCATATTATTGAACAGGTCGCTGAATTTCAATCCTTGTTGCGCCATGCAGTGCGGTTGGCTGATACAGGGTTGCTGGTGACTTTTGGAATTGTTCCGGATAAACCCGAAACCGGGTTCGGGTATTTGCTGAAAGGCAGAAACATTGATGACCAGGCGCTTGTTCTGGAAAAATTTGTTGAAAAGCCGGATCTGGAAACTGCTAAAAGCTATCTGGCCAGTGAAAAATACCTGTGGAACAGCGGGATATTTATCGTCAAGGCATCTGTTTGGGTAGAACAGATCCAGTTACATCAAGCTGAGATTGCTGATTCATGTCAAGATGCAATCGACAAAGGCATCGTCGATGGTATGTTTTTTCGGGTTGACCCCGACAGTTTTGACCGGTGTCCCAGTGATTCGATTGATTATGCAGTGATGGAAAAGTTACCTGTGATCCCTGACAACCCGCTTTCATCCGTGATTCCTTTGGATGTCGGTTGGTCGGACCTTGGTTCCTGGACCGCATTGTCATCGATTCAGGATGCCGATCAGGCAGATAATACAGTTCAGGGAGATGTCGTGATTCAACAGTCCCGCAATACTGCAGTGTTTGCCCAGGAACGGCTGGTCGCCGTTGTCGGAGTCGATGATCTTGTTGTTGTTGAAACACGTGATGCTGTGCTGGTTTCTCACAAAGACAAGGCCCAGGATGTTAAATCCGTGACTGAGCACTTGCAAGGCAGTGGACGATCGGAACATGTGTTTCACAGTAAAGTCTATCGTCCCTGGGGGCATTTTGAATCGATTGACCAGGGAAGTCGTTATCAGGTCAAGCGGTTAACGGTCAAACCAGGCGCCTCCCTGTCTTTGCAAATGCACCACCACCGGGCTGAGCACTGGGTTGTCGTCAGTGGAACTGCCAGAGTGACTCGAGGTGAAGAAAGTTTTATTCTTTCAGAGAATCAGTCAACCTTTATTCCGGTTGGAGTACATCATCGTCTGGAAAACCCTGGAAAAGTGCAACTGGAAATCATTGAAGTACAATCAGGCAGCTATTTGGATGAAGACGACATCGTTCGATTTGAAGACAATTACAATCGCATTGAATCCTGATTCAGATAATCTTATAGACTCACGGATTATACATTACAGGTTGAATCTGCTGTTTTTATCGTTCCTGCCGTTCAAGTTAAGAGTCAACACTGGTTTTCCAGTAAACTGCAATTGTCCTCCGGTATTTGTACAACCAGTTCGACATCAGCGCCAAACTCCTGGGCAATAATTTTCCCTTCGATTGTTTTCAAGTGCCGCTTGAATTGATCTAATTGCGGATAATCAATGTGTAACCGCAGAGTTTTCATAACCTGATAAGGGCTGTATTCACATTGTTCAAGAACGTGTCTTGCTGTTGTGCCATATGCTCGGACCAATCCTCCAGCACCAAGCTTGATACCGCCAAAATAGCGAATGACTGCAATCAGGGTATTGACTAAATCCTTACCTTCGATATGGGCGAGAATCGGTTTCCCGGCTGTCCCCTTGGGTTCCCCTGCGTCGTTAAAACGGGTAATAACTTGATCGTTGTCAATGACTCTGTACGCATACGCAAGGTGATTAGCCTGTTGGTGCTGGGTATAGATTAAATGAAGCTGTTCCATCACCTCGCTTTCGCTGGCGCAAGACTGGGCAAAGCCGATGAAGCGGGACTTTTTGATAAAATATTCAACACTCGCTGAGTTTTGAAGACTATTCATTAGCCATACTAACTGAGCCCTGGCGGGCATACACAGGTTTGTGTAAAAAATATATTCAACAAATGGCTCATAGATGGCAGAATTCAAGAGCTTTTTAGTGATAATTCCATTGTCACTGTTTGCTCATTTGATGGCTCGGTTTCTGATTGCACTGATTCCTTTAAAACAAATACCCGATTGGCTGGTAATTGATCGATTTGTATTAATTGATCGGCAATATGTCCGGCGCGTTCTTGAGCCAGTACTTGTAAATCCAGTTCGGTCACTTGAATTTGATCAATCAGTGCTTGTTTTGCCATCTGATAGAATTGTTCGGAGACAATTTCATCACCTGATTCTGTTTCTACCATTTCCGGTGATTTGGCATCCGGAATATCGTCATCATAATAGTCCAGAATCAATTCTTTTTGTTGTGCATTGCTTAACTGGACCGAGCTGATATCGGCTGGCGCGTTGTCATCATCTTTAATGTCTTTCCAGATATCGGTTTGCATTCGGTTGAGTAATTTGTATTCTTTAAGCCCCATACGATCAGTTTCACTCAGCGCGTATCCTTTCAGTTCAATATTGAGCTTGGGTCTTGATTTCAGTGCATCAGAAATTTTGGCCAGTTTTTCAATTTCAGATGGTTGTAATTGCGATCGTCCTGGCACAAATTCAATCGCGCTAAGATTACTACTGTCATCACCGACCAGTCCGCCCAGCAGGCTGAATGGCGATGTTGCTGCTTTGGTTAACAGATTGACAAGGACTTTACCAATCAGAGATGCAATACTGAATTCTGGATCATCCAGACTGCCTTGCATGGGTAAATCGAGATCAATCACGCCATTCTGGTCTTGAAGTAAACCGATGGCCAGAGAAACGGGTAAAGAAACGGCATCCGGGCTGTCGATTTCATCTCCAAGTGTGAGCTGGTCAATGACAATCTTGTTTTTTGCAATTAAGGCTTTATCCTTAATTTTATATTCAACATCCAGATTGATTTTGCCTTTTTCAATTTCATAACCTGCAAATTGAGCCATATACGGAGTTATCGCGGTTAAATCAACTCCGTCAAGGTTAAGTCTGATGTCCATGAATTTGGAAATATCAAACGGCTTGAGGCTGCCATCAATCACCACAGGGGAAATACGATTAACTTTCCCATCCACGCGCACAGTGGCTGTTTCTTTCAGATTGGAATTAATTCCCTTGATGGTGCCGTTCAAGTCAGTCATATTCAGTGCAAATGGCAGGACCAGTGATAAATCCGAGAATAATGCCGCGCCATTTTTAATATTCACGGAGCCAATTTTGACAGGCACTGTTTTACTTTTTGACTGTTTAGCGGCTACGTTCTGTTTATTGTTTGGTGTAGACGGTTTTTTCTCCTCAGAGGAGAAAATCTCGTTCAGGTTTGAGGTTTTATCCTTGTTGATAATCACGCGACTGTAAAGTTTGTCAGCGACAACATCGCGGATTGCTACCCGCAGGGGCTCGAGATGAACATCAATGCCATTGACGTTGAATGCTCTCCATTTTAAAAAATCTTTTTTATTCAGCGCATTGATAGTACGTAATCTGGCGATATTGGCATTGCCTTTAAAACGCCCGGTAGTTTTGTCAGCCTTGTTTTTTGCCAGATTCAGGGCGCCGTTCAGATTGAATTGTCCGTTTTTAAGTTTCAATCGTGAAAAATCATTGATATAGGGTTGTAAAGCGTTTAATGCAATTTTGCTGGCTTTGATGTTGAGTTGAGCGTTGAGCGGATCGATTGCCAGCGAACCATTGGTTGTCAACTTTCCGTTCTGGTTGATGGTGGTGTCAATAGTGAGCTGAAAAGGTTTGCTGAAATCGGTGCTGAATTTCTCAATGGACAGGTTGATCGGGTTGATTGCTATACTGGCTGCAGGCTTGGTATTACGGTCCTCAAAATTAAACTGATAGCCATTGACTGACAGTTTATCAACAGCAACCAGCCATGACTGATCAGTTTTGTCAGTTGCTTGAGTGTCTTCTGAAGGTGGAGTTACACCGGTTTGTGGTTGGCCGGCAAACAGGGTTTGCAGATTAAGCAGTCCGTTTGCTGGCATCCAGCTGTCAACTTTGGCCTGTTTTGAATCAACATGCTTGATATTGACAGTCTGATGCTTGAGATCGATGGATAACTGATTGATATCTAAAGTTGGGATTTCAATGACAGGCGTATTGTCTGTTGTGCTGCCAATCCGGGTCGACTGTATCTGTATGGAATCATTGTTCAGCGTATTCACAGACTGGGCATCACTGCCGCTAACACTATTCATGGCCAGTTGTCCAATATCAATGTTTTCGATATCGACAAACACGTCACGTGTGCCTGACGTCTTTATCCCGAGTTTGGATAAACTGGTTTGTTGATTATTGAGTGTAATCGTCGTGGTTTGCGAGCTGTCGGTTTTGATCTGTAGCCCGGTTTCAGTCAAGTTAAGGGTTGGGATGTTGATCGACAAGGCATCATTGCCAGGCAATGCGAGACTGGTTTCTGATAATTGAGTTGTCGGTATGACCACTTCCAGCAATTGTTCGTTGGCAGTATTGTTGACATTGACTGCTATGTCTTTTAAATCGAGCCCGGCCAGTTTGATTTGAATCGGCTGTTGATCTGTAGTGAACAGTTGAAAGTCTCTGAGGCCAATTTCTCCCTGGCTCAGATTGACCAACGTGGTTTGTTCCATGCTGCCGTCGAATTTAACATGGGTTTTAATATCAAGCAGGCCTTGTTTGATTTCAAAATCGACAGTATCTCGAATATACTCCCAGATGATTGGTGTTTTGAGTCCTGACAACTCCAGGTCGCCTTCTGCTTTAAGTGGATCGAGAGACGTATTGCCAGTCAGCTTGATGGCTGCACCGGTGGCAAGTTTCAACCCGATCACATAAGGTGACTCAGCATCTTTTTTGGTGGAGAATTCGTCGACACTCAGGCTGATATGCTGGATCTCTTTAGTATAAGCAGTTTTCAGGGAATGATCTTCAAATTTGACGGAACCGTCTTCTATTGTCAAATTTCCGATCCAGACAGGAAACAAGCCGTCATCATCTTCTTCTTCCGGTAGTTCCTCTTCAGGTGGCCCGGACATATCTGAAAAATTAAATGAGCCATCTTCCAGGATCGCAATATGTCCATACGGTTTTTGAATTAAAATCTGTTGTAAGGCTGCGGACAGATGAGATACCGAATCCCAAAGACCGTAGTTGACATACAATCGATCAAATCCGGCAAAACGTTGTGAATTGTGCTCCTGTATTTCAAAGCCTTGTAAGTCCAGCTCCAGAGTATATGGATTGAATTTCGCTTCATTTAATACAGCGTCTCGCCCTGTGCTGTCTTTAATGACAAAGGGGATTTGGGT
>JAHZJL010000286.1 GCA_022600935.1 Gammaproteobacteria bacterium | reverse complement strand
ATCAGTAAGAAAAAAACGAGCAGGATCCAAAGAATAACTGAGTATTTTCTTGGCTTTACCTAACTTGTTTTCTTCGACATTTAATTCAAATTCACAGGTTTCAGCCTGACCAGGGTCACTGATTACATGGTGATTGGTAATTAACACTTGGCGACCTATATGAAAACCGGTTCCAAATGAATCACCGAATAATATACTGATTCGACCGACTGATTTAGCTGCCAACAGACCGGATTCGAAAAATTCAATGGATAATTTGTCATCCGTTTTACCTATTTTGCGTTCTAATCCCAGCTTTTCTAGGTCATCAGATTTGTTCCGGCTTTTAACGGTGTCAGAATTATCTTCTTCAGCCAATAATTGTTTCTGACGATGATAAAATTCACGAAGACGGCTTTTTGATTCAGCCAGAATTCCCCGGCCATTGGCAATGAATCGTTGGGTGCGATCGATTTTCTTTAACCGCTTGGATACTCGCATCGCAGCTTCCGACAATAATCTGTCACCAAAATCACCGATATTTAAAGGCATCCCGCTCTCCGAATCATTTGAATTGTTGTGTGCATTGATGGAATCACTTTAAAGAACTCAACTCTCAAGTGCCTGGGAAAGCACTTGTAAAAAACGGGAAGTGATTTTCTTGAATCCAGCCGATGTGCCGTGAATTTCGTCAATCCAATCGCTAACATCTGTCAACGTGTTTCTACAGTCCACCAGCCACACGCCTGTATCACGCGGATCAGCAGAGATGACCTCCAGCATGGTGTACAATCTGTCGATCATAAATTTAATAATATTGCGACGTTGATCCTGATCGTGAATTTCACGTTGATCCAGTGGTTTGCCTAACCATTCATTTTTATCTGCGTGACGTGGAGAGCGTGGGTCATCGTTTCCCCAGGGAAAAGGAAACGCATAGTCATATCCATGAATAATAATCGGTAATTTCTCGAACTCCGGTTTTGCCCGGATGTCATTAATGACCTTGGTGTACGCTTCTTGCAAAAAACTGATTTTTTGTTCCAGCAAATCAATATCAATATGGCCATCAATATCGTTCTTGTCACCATTAAAATCTTTTACTAAATCTAAAAGCACCGGCCTTTGGGTCTCCGGGTCTTCACCGATAATGTCGTTTCCGGCAGCTGAAAAAAGAAATCCTCTTACCTCATCCTGATGCTTGTTTAAAGATTCTAAATACTCAGCACGGCCGAAAACGATATTCTGAGCCGTGTCTCCAGCGGCACCAACAGACCACACCAGATAATCATCTTCCAGCTGGTCAACAATTTCACGCACCAGTAGAGGAAATTGAAACCAGCTATCACCCTCCGATACCAGAACTGGTAAGTTTGAGCCGAATAATTTACGGCGGCGAAATCGAGTCTGGCGCCTGAACCGGGATAGTCCGTTTCCGATTTGTAAAGCATTTTCAAACTCGATATCCTCCTGTGTTAATTCAACTTTTTCCGGGTCTGGTTTAATTGTAAAATCAAAGCCGCCCTGGCCGTGTTCAATACGTGAAAACGAGAGTAGAACGTCATCATCAGTTTCCGGGTTACGCGCTAATTCAAGATACTCAGTGAAAGTAATTTTAGGCATGGCTAACCTCTCGATTATCTAAATTGGAAGCACTTGACGCTGCAAACGATATGGATTAGAAGCAGAGAAAATAAGTGCTTATGAGTTAAATGGGTTTATCAGGTAATTTATTCATTTACACTGATGAAATAATATAGTGATGATATTCTTGATTTTTTCTTGATAAGAATAAGCATCAAATTTTCATACTATTGTTAAAATCATTATTTAATTAATAACATTGACTCTGAATCTCTTTGGGTTGCTGTTATAGAGTCATTTAAGTCATCTCTCCAGGGAGGGTGTTGAAAATGGATGCGATGATCACAACCTGATGATGCGATGACCTGGTCAAAGACCATCCTGCCAATTGGCGAACTCCATTCCAGGCCTTGTACGGCAACGGCTTTTATTCTTTGCTTTTCATTGCCAAATGAGCTGGTTTTGGTGTCTTCTGATTTTGCTGGTTTTTTAATTGTGCCTTTGTTTGAAACTGCAATATCGAACACTAATGGTTTGTAGTTCTGGATATGATGTTTTATCCAATCTCTGAAGTCGTCTAATTTTGGGTCATTGGCGAAATCCGGGCGCTGACCGGAATATCTGATTTCCATAAATATTGGTGCTGTGCCTTTTGTATCTGGTTTTAGGCCGGCCTCAGAAATCTGATAGAGTTGGCGGATTGTAGTTTCAAGATCGACTTGTTCGAACACTTTTTTGGTGGCAATAAATGACAAGAAACCAGCAGTACCACCACTTTCAATTCGTTTGGATACTGAGACATCCGGTGCATTGCGCATTGTCACATCTGCGATGGTGAGGACACCATCGATACCGTCACTTGGCGAACGCCCTCCAAGATCGTCTTGAGTGATAAAGTTTGCGGTTTTGACTGTTTCATTTTTATCCAAAGTAGGATAAATCTTGCCAACAAGGGACAAGGATTTGGTCTCTCTGTTGGAAACACTGGCGCCTTCCGTTGAAATGCGGGCTATGATTAAACCGGTTGATCCTTTTGCAAAATAACCTGACAAGCTGCGAGAGTAATCCCCGCTAATTGATGTTTGTTGGTTGATTACCCATTTCCCGGCCACACAAATGCCGTTGGGATGGACATAACGATCCCAATCATTGGTAGCATAATCGTGCGGCGTATCTAAAGTACGCGAAGATGCTCTTAGGAATGCATTCTTGTTGGTGAGATCAGTCAGTAATTTACGACGCTTTAGTGATTCAGGGGTAACCACGATTTTTTCCGGCATTGTTTTGTATTCGCCAATAGAAACAATGTCCCAAACTTCTGTAAATGAACTTCCCTGATAAGGAGTGTTTGGTGAGTCAAAATGTTGAAAATCATCTTGTACAGTTTTATTATCACTTGTACACGCTACCAGACTAATGGATATGCATAATTCAAGATATTTGATTCTCATAGCTTGATTCCTCTGAATATGCGTGGAGACACGGAGTTATCTCAGCATTTACTGGTACGTAGTAGTGTGAGATCAGAGCATTAATCAAAAACCTCGTCACCTGTGGGTTCAAGATGTGTTACCTGATTCATTTGTTGTCGGAATTTGGATAGCTGGTGATACAATCTGAATCGTGCCCGATTCAGATTGCCTAATGGCCGATGTTCGGGCAGGCAATGCCAGGGGTTCATTTTCAGGCGTTTGGTGAATTCTGCCATTTTATCGTGATCATAGTGTTGTTTCGGAATATGTACAGTGGCGGCAGGGATAAACGGGGACATTTTTTCAGACCAACGCACTGAACTATCTTCGATGGGCATTAAGTGCGGGTCGGTTTGCAGTTGAATCATCAGGTCAAATTCCACAGCTTTTTGGTCCAGGGTTTTAATTAAATTGTCGCGTAAATAATTGAACGGTACCGAGCCAAACGGTAGCCCAGGGATTTTTTTGTAGACCTTGGTTTTTGGCGCAAATGAATACATCACAGCTTGGCCTTCACCTAATAAATATGGAGTGCAACTCCAGTAACGTTGTCCCAGCGGGTTGTACTGGGTCTCGTTCCATAAGCTTTGCTGAGCCATATCAAGAAAGTGAGAATCGAACGGATTGATGAAGTAATAAAGCGCCATATCAAGCAGGCTCCAATACTGCAATTTGACATTTTCCCGCGAATTTGGGGTAACAAATGTCGGGCCGCCGGTGGTGGTGATAAAATCCTGGGTGAATTTTTCTTCATCCATCAATTTCTTACCGGGTACGCCCATCAATTTTACTGCCATGCTCATAAAGCCGACATCTTCAATATCAGCTGGAACATTCGGTCCTGGCCCTGAATAGCGCACATAGGCCGGATAACTTTGTGGATTTGCAAATACGCCGATACGGCAATGTTCAGGCAGGTCATCGCGTATCGTGACGGTGGCATGTAAAACGCCGTGTGTTTTGGTGTTACCGCCGCGTTCATAGCCTCCAGGCTTAAAACGTCCACGCATCTGATCGGCCATCAAATCGATAATTTGATCCAGGCTTTGTTCCTCATCCGGTTCAAACTTTTCTTCAGCCAGTTGCATGTCTTGATCTTTGCGCTTGCGGTTAATCAAATACTGAACAACGCGTTCGCCAGGTATACGAAACAGGTAATTTAATTGAGGTCGAAACCAGGGTTCAAGGCGGCGTTCAAAATGTAATAATGCAATCAGAATATCGTGGATAAATTTGAGTATTCGTCTTTTTATTGGATTCATGATTAATCACTCCCGTCGCAGGGCAAGGTTGAGATGTACTTGAT
>JAHZJL010000033.1 GCA_022600935.1 Gammaproteobacteria bacterium | reverse complement strand
GAAAAATCTAAACATACAAGTTTACATTAACCTTAAACAATGAAAAATCAGCCTCAAGCCAACTTTCCAGCGCTACGACAGTTATTCGTGTGCAGCCTCCTGTGAAACACTGCCAGATTGGCTAACTGATTGAGGTGATTGTCGCTTGAATGCTATGATTGCTTCGTGTTCATAGTCATTGTTCAGAGTGATAAGGTCATCAAGCAGTTGTTTGGTTAAAAAATGTCCAGTGAAAAGTCTTTGAAATCGTTGTGTTTTCTCGCTACATCTCGTTAAATAACGCAATAATTTGCCTCAAAGCATAAAAAACCCAATCGATTCAGGACTTTTAGCTTGGATATTTTGTTAACCTGACAGCTTCTAATTTCTCGATAAACATTGCCGATGGCCGATTTTGACAGGTTTTTTTGACAATCTGTGCATCTTAATCTTATCAACAGCTTTGATGCTGTTTAATGGCTTGAGACAAATTTTTTAAAAATAAATCAATTCTAGAAGGAGCGCTAACGATCGCAATTATTGGGATAATAAAAAAAATTATGGGAAAAGCGGGTGACACTGATGAACAGATGAATAAGGATGGATTTCGTGTTCATCATTTATCTGAACATGATTTTAATCTGGATAGCATTAGTTCTAATGCAATTAAAGTTGTTCGACGTTTAAATTCTCAAGGTCACCAGGCGTATCTGGTTGGTGGATGTGTGCGCGACTTGTTGCTGGACCGTGAGCCCAAAGATTTTGATGTTGCTACCAGTGCTTTACCAGAAGAGGTTCGCCAGTTATTTCGAAATTCAAACCTGATTGGTCGGCGTTTCCGGTTGGTACATATCCGCTATGGGCGTGAGATTATTGAAGTGGCGACATTTCGAGGATCTGGAGACAGTAATGTCCAGCAAAAGTCGTCTCATCAGGTTCATGAAGATGGGCGGATTTTACGCGATAATGTTTATGGATCCATGAATGAAGATGCGATTCGCCGTGATTTCACCATTAATGCATTATATCTGGATCCAGAGCAAGAAACTGTACTCGACCGAATTGGCGGAATGACTGATCATGACAACCGGATCATTCGACTGATCGGTGAGCCAGAGGAGCGCTATCGTGAAGATCCGGTCAGGTTGTTGCGCGCGGTGCGCTTCTCTTCAAAACTGGATTTTGAAATTGAACCTGCCACGTTACAGCCAATCGCATTTTTGGGCGCACTACTACAAAGTGTGCCGCAAGCGCGGCTTTATGAAGAAATTCTAAAACTGTTTTTATCCGGGCATGCTCAGAAAACATATGCCGGATTATGTCGAAATGATCTGCTTAGACATTTATTTCCGCAGACTGATCAATTGCTTAACCAGGCTGGCAATGAATCTCTGCAACAATTGATTGAGCTTGCGTTAAAAAGCACAGACAGCAGAGTCCGGGACAATAAGCCGGTTACCGCCTATTTTCTATTTGCAGCTTTTCTATGGGGAAGTATTGAAAAAACAATTCTGGATCTGGCTGGTTCCGAAAATGAATATTTGGCGATTCAAAATGCAATGAACGAAGTATTGCGGTTACAGGCAAAAGCTGTTTCATTGCCCAAACGTGCCAGTATACCAATGCGCGAAGTCTGGACATTGCAGTCGAGGTTTCGTCAGCGACGCGGTGGCAAGCCTCATCGTCTATTGGAACATCCCAGATTTCGGGCAGCCTATGACTTTATCTTGTTACGAGCTGAAACAGGTGCTATTCAACCAGAAATTGCAGAGTGGTGGACGCGCTTTCAGTCAGTCAGTGCAGCTCAACGCAGGAAAATGACCCAGCCTTCTCAGCGTAAACCACGCCGCAAGAAAGCTGTTTCAGATGAGCAGGCCTCAGTTGTTTCCAAGCCTGGCGATGTCTAAATTTGCCCATGAGCAGAGTTGATGTTTATGTTGGGCTGGGAAGTAATCTTGCTGATCCTGTTGCCCAGGTTATGGCAGCAAAGCAGGCGTTACAATCTTTCCCAGAAACAGAGTTGACCCGGTTTTCCAGTTTATATTCAAGTCCGCCAATGGATGCAAGCGACCAGCCAGACTATATCAATGCGGTTGCCGAGATGAGAACACAGTTATTGCCGAAACAATTGTTGACTCAATTGCAATCATTAGAGACCAGGCAAGGGCGTGTTCGCGAGCAACGCTGGGGATCGCGTACCCTGGATCTGGATATACTGCTGTATGGCGATCAACAAATTCATACCAATGATTTGATCGTGCCTCATTATGACATCGCCCGGCGTGCGTTTGTGCTGATGCCATTGTTTGAAATTGCGCCAGATCTTGATATCCCCGGACACGGTTTACTAAGCGAGCTGGTCAATGCTTGTTCTGGTGCAGGTATTGAAAAATTAGCGTAACTATTTAGCCTACTCATATTTTGTTCCATCACTGCGTTATTGCCTTACTTGAATGGCCGTATATGATTTATATGCTCACATTCTTCGTGCGACAATGTTTTATTTTGGAACAAAATCTAGACATACAAGTTACAAATTAGCCACCAATCGAGTTTGATTTTCATTAACACTATGCCGACGACCTCAGCAATATTACTCAATCATCTTGACTTGTTGGAAATGAAAGAAAAGGGTGAAAAGATTGTCTGTTTAACAGCATATGATGCCAGTTTCAGTGCAATTCTGGATGCATCCGGTGTTGATTTGATCATGGTGGGTGATTCATTAGGATCTGTTATTCAGGGGCATCCGATCACTGTTTATGTCAAACTTGAGGAGATGGTTTATCACGCGCGGTGCGTTGCCAGGGGGCGACAACGCGCATTACTGGTTGTTGACTTGCCATTTCTAAGTTATTCAACGCCTGAACAAGCGCTCCAATCGTCTGCACGACTGATCCAGGAAGGTCAGGCCCAAATGGTTAAACTTGAGGGTGGTGGGAGCCGAATAGCGATTGTTTCGCATTTGGTCGAGCACGGGATTCCAGTTTGTGGTCATCTCGGTTTATTGCCTCAGTCGATTCACCAATTAGGTCGCTATAGCAAACAGGGCAAGGATCAGGCATCGGCAAATACAATGCTTGCTGACGCAGTCGCCCTTGAGCAAGCAGGTGCATCGGTACTGGTATTAGAGTGTGTTCCATCTGAGCTTGCAAAAACCATTTCAGAGCGACTTGATATTCCTGTCATCGGGATCGGCGCAGGCGCTGATTGTGATGGGCAAGTGCTGGTATTGTACGATTTACTTGGTATAAGCAAAGGTTATATTCCTGCTTTTAGCCGAAATTTTATGGACACATCTGAGACTATCAAAGGCGCTGTGGAATCGTATGTTGATGCAGTCAGGACTGGACAGTTTCCTTAAAATTGCGCATTACATTGTGGAAGTTTTAGAGCGACTGCCGAATGTTTTTTTCAGGCGTTACGCGCACTTGTTGAGTTGATTCATTGAAAAACGACCACTTCGATTCATACCCGGGAAAAACAGATTGTAACTGTTTGGCGTGTTTAGATTATGTCCCGGAACAAGGCGTTGTTGCTTGGCGAATGTGAGCATATCAAAATCTGAGCATTCGAGTACGACAATAACGCCGTTATCGGGCAAAAGATGAATAAGGAACGTGCATGGAATAATTTGAGCAATTATTCCATGCACGTTTCTAAGTTGAATCATTACAACGGATTTACATAAGCGATTACCATGTTAATTACTGCTGAAAAAGTAGAATCAGTTCGACAACAACTTCAAGAATGGCGAACGAATCAACAAACGATCGCCTTTGTGCCGACCATGGGCAATTTGCATGATGGTCATCTGAGTTTAGTCGATCAGGCTAATAAATATTGTGATCGAACAGTTGTCAGTATTTTTGTTAACCCCAGCCAGTTTGCAGAAGGAGAGGACTTTACCCGATACCCAAGAACTCAGGAACAAGACTTGGATTGTTTAGTGAAACACGGAGTCGATCTGGTATTTATTCCAGATGTCTCTGAGATGTATGCGCTTCCGAATTTAACCATCGTTGAGGTCAATGATCTTTCCGGCCAGTTATGTGGAGAGTTCAGACCTGGGCATTTTGGTGGTGTTGCGACAGTTGTTTGTAAGCTGTTTAATATTGTTCAACCCGATATTGCTGTTTTTGGAGAGAAAGATTATCAGCAACTGGTTTTAATTCGAACCATGATCAGTGATTTAAAAATGGCAATTAAAATTGTTGGCGTACCTACCGTGCGAGCCAATGATGGGTTGGCATTGAGTTCTCGAAATCAATATTTGTCTGATCAACAGCGTGATATCGCCAGTACGGTGTATAAGACCCTGTGTTCTACGCGCGAACAGCTTAGAACAGTTGAGACTATGAATTATCGACAAATTGAAGATCAACAATTCCAGCATCTAAAGCAAGCAGGTTTCAGGCCTGAATATTTTGCAATTCGAAATGCCGACGACTTAAAGCCCCCGGTACAGGATGTTACTCAACAGCGTTTGGTTATATTGGTTGCAGTCTGGCTTGGTCAAACCCGGTTAATTGATAACTTGTTGGTATGATCAGAATGTCGCTTCCAATGCTGGGATTATTGATTTGTCTTTGTCCGTTGCTGGTTTTTGCAGATGTATCATCTGAGTTAATCGGCCCTCCTTCACGAATAGATTCACTCACTGCCGGAGAGCAGGAAAGAGTTGATATCCGTGGTTATGAAACGCCTGGAAGCACTTTAAAAACTTTTTTAGCTGCGATGGATGATGCCAAAAACGGCAATTCTGAACGGCTCAACAATGCAATCAAAGCACTTGATCTTTCGGATGTAAATATTTTAATCAGACCGGAAGTGGGGCGAGATCTGGTCTGGAGTTTATATGAGGTGATCACCCGTAGTGGTGGTATTAAAACTTCCCGGGTTAGCTCAAAGAAAGATCAAAAATCGCCTTATGTGCTGAAAAAATTGTCATCTGGCGTGCTTGGGCTGGTTCGAGATCAGCATGGTCGCTGGGTTTTTGATCAGAACACAATCGCATCGCTGCCAACCTTGTTGGAAGAACTGAGTAAAAGTAATGCTTCAAAAGATGAGCTGATTGATCAAAGTCATTTGCCCTGGCATTTAAAAATACGTAATCAGTTACCAGAATGGTTAAGAGATAACCGGTTTTTACTCGAATTATGGCAGTGGCTGGGTATTTTACTGACCATTGTTCTTGGCTCATTTGCCGATAAATTACTGTCGTCAATTTTAAGAATTGGCATGCATTATTGGTCACGTTGGAGTGCCGGGCTTACAAACTCGACAAGACCCGGTGATTGGCTGCGACCCTTCGGATTAATGGCCATGGCAGGGATCTGGTGGCTGTGTCTGAATTTGCTGGGTTTGCCTGGAGAGTGGTTAGTGATATTGCTGGTTGCTGTCAAGGTATTGGTGGGTATCTCAGGGATATGGGGAGGCTGGCGTATTGTTGATCTAATCAACGATATTTTTTACGCCAAAGCCCTTGAGACATCAAACAAACTGGATGATGTACTGATTCCGCTGCTTAGAAAAGCGCTGAAAGTTGCGGTCTTGTTGATTGGTATTATTTTTATCCTGTCCAACCTGAATATGAATATTAACGGCTTGTTTGCCGGTCTTGGTCTGGGTGGTCTGGCATTCGCTTTAGCGGCAAAAGATACCATCCAGAATCTGTTTGGATCAATCTCAGTGCTGGTCGATCAAAGCTTCCATGTTGGCGACTGGGTGGTAATCGAAGATGTTGAAG
>JAHZJL010000285.1 GCA_022600935.1 Gammaproteobacteria bacterium | reverse complement strand
TGACACGGCAAGCCAGAGTGGTATGTGTGCCGGTTAACCAATTTGGGGTTTGTTGTTTGGCTGGCAGCAACCAGGTGACGGGTCCTGGCCAGGTTGATTGCAATTTGGCGTTGATTTCAGCGCTGACTGGTTCGATGTATGGAAGTAACTGCTCAATGGATGAGGCGATCAGAATCAAGCCTTTTGCCGGACTTCTTTGTTTCAGCTCAAGCAGGGTATAGACAGCTCGCTGATTATTGGGGTTGCAACCAAGGCCGTAAACAGCTTCGGTAGGGTAGGCGATGAGTCCACCGTTGTGCAGATGTTTGCTGATCTGACCAAGTTTGAAAAGTGACAGGGATCGCATGCAGGATGAACTTAGTGTTGTTCAGCGAGTTTTTCTGAGTTTTCCTCAAACGGGCGTTTATATTTGCACTCTTTTTGTGGGCACACAATTTCAGTGCCACTGCGTTTAGTGGTTTTAATGGTCAGGATCGGTGAGTTGCACTCCGGACAGGGTTCAGCAACTGGTTCGTTCCACAGCGCATATTTGCATTTGGGATAGGCTGAACATGAATAGAAAATCTTGCCGTTTCTGGATTTTCGTTTCATGATACTGGCTGATTGGCATTCCGGGCATTGTACGCCAGTATCTTCCGGTTTTTCCAATGGTTCGATATGTTTGCATGTCGGGTATCCACTGCAACCGATAAATTTTCCGTAACGTCCACGTTTGATGATCAAATCTGAAGAACACTTCGGGCATTTGCGGCCTTCGATAATCTGTGATTCGTCCTCGTCATCCTGTTCACCCAGATTACGGGTATATTTGCAGTTGGGGAAATCTGTACAGCCGATAAAACGCCCGTTTCGCCCAAGTCTGATCGATAAAGGTTTGCCGCATTCAGGGCATTTCTCATCGATGGCTTCCTGGGTAACATCCTTGCGTTCCACTGATTTGTCTTTTTCTTCAATCAGACTCTTGAACGGTTTCCAGAAATCCGACATCAGGGGAATCCAGTCTTTTTCCCCGCGTGAGACAGCATCCAGCTGGTCTTCCAGATGTGCTGTAAAATCATAGTCGACATAATTGTTGAAATGTTCGGTCAGAAATTTGTTGACGATACGACCGACATCGGTTGGGTGAAACCGTTTGCTTTCCAGCCGGACATAATCTCTATTCTGCAGGGTCGAGATAATTGAGGCGTATGTTGAGGGTCGGCCAATTCCGTATTCCTCCAGCGCTTTGACCAGTGATGCTTCTGAATAACGTGGTGGTGGTTCGGTAAAATGCTGGATGGCATCAATTTTATTCAAATCCAGTCGGTCACCTTTTTTCATCTCAGGTAACAACATTTCATCCGGTGCAGTATCTTTAGCGTCGTCTTTGCCTTCCTGGTAGACCGACATAAATCCTGGAATGGCAATTGTTGACCCGTTTGCACGAAACATGTTGTCCTTGTCGCCTGCCATCAGATCGACTGCAACGGTGTTTAAAGTGGCTGGAATCATCTGACTGGCGATAGCGCGCTTCCAGATCAGCGAATACAGCTTGTATTGGTCATTGCTCAGATGTTTTTTGATTTCATCAGGTATTTTTAAAGCCGATGTTGGGCGGATGGCTTCGTGTGCTTCCTGGGCATTTTTTGATTTGGTTTTAAACACACGCGGTGAGTCCGGGATATTATCATCGCCATATCGCAACGCAATCAGTTTGCGAATTTCATCGACTGCTTCGTTCGCAAGATGGACTGAATCAGTACGCATATAGGTGATCAGGCCAACTGATTCTCCACCCAGGTCGATACCTTCATAGAGTTGCTGAGCAACCATCATGGCTTTTCGTGCAGTAAACCCAAGCTTGCGGATCGCTTCCTGTTGCAGTGTGGAGGTAATAAACGGGGCCGCCGGATTACGTTTACGCTGTTTTTTGTCGACATGGCTGACTTCAAGCTGTCCATTGGCTTTTTCAAGCAATGAGGAGCGGATTAGATTGGCGCGCTCCTCATTTTCAATCGAAAATTGCTCGATTTTTTCACCGTTGAATGTAATCAATCTGGCTTTGACAGGCTGCTTGTCTGCTTCAGCCTCGGCAGACACAGTCCAGTATTCGCGTGGTTTGAAATTCTCGATGTCTATTTCGCGTTCGACAATCATGCGCAAGGCCGGGCTTTGCACTCGTCCTGCGGACAATCCTCTGCGAATTTTTCTCCACAGCAGTGGCGATAAATTAAAACCAACCAAATAATCCAGCGCACGGCGTGCCTGCTGGGCATTGATCATGTCAAATGAAAGATCACTGGGGTTGTTAATGGCTTCGGTAATTGCGCGTTTGGTGATTTCATGAAACACCACGCGATGAACAGGCTTGTTTTTCAATACTTTCTTTTGAGAAAGCAACTCATGGACATGCCATGAAATCGCTTCACCTTCGCGATCAGGGTCGGTGGCAAGATATAACGCATCAGCTTGTCTGGCTGCTTTTGTAATGGCCTGAACATGTTTCTGGTTACGATCGATAATATCGTATTTCATCGCGAAGTCATGTTCCGTGTCGACAGCGCCTTCTTTGGGAATCAAATCCCTGACATGGCCATATGAAGCCAGGACATGAAAGTCCTTACCCAGATATTTTTCTATGGTTTTGGCTTTTGCCGGTGATTCAACAATCACTAGATTATTAGTCATTTGGAAACGGTAACCTGCTGACGAAAATATGGTTTATACGATGTGTTTGACAATTAAGCAAGATTTGATAGTGTCAACAAAGAGATGTAAGCATTCCAGTAAAAGGCTTATTTACTACTAAAACGGCATAATGTCCAGAGTTAAGATGTTTTTTGCGCTGAATAACTTGTCAGCTTATGCGTATTTGATTGAAAATCCGGTCAAAATGAAGGAAAGCGATATATGGCCGATTAACAATCTTAGAAGCTGTCTGGTAAAAAGATATCCGCTGCAACAAAGCCCTTGAAATCGGTGTATTTTTTCGCTGATTCTCGTTAAACAGCACAACTATTCGCCTCGAAGCATCAAAAAAATCCTCTCGATTCAAGAGCTTTTCGCTTGGACATTTTTTTACCAGACAGCTTCTAAAACTGGTAATTGATGTAAAACCCGTCTCGCTCGTGTTTGCAGACTGGCAACTGGAGGTTAATGCAATGTTGCCGGCCAGCTGTCGTACAACAGGTTTTCCATTTGTGCAAATGCGACTTCTTCTTCTGGTTTGCTGAACAAAACCATCAGAACAACCCATTTAAGGTTTTCAACTGTCAGCACCGGTTCATCCAGTGCCATGAGGCGATCAATAACCAGCTCCCGACTGCCTGGAGACAAAATGCCGGATTGTTCCAGTTGCAGAATCAATCCTCTGCATTCAGCATCGATTCGTTGTTTTTCTTCGTTGCTGAAAATCCGGATTGCGGAGTTTGATGACAAGGGAATGTCAGTCGTCAACGGTTCAAGCCATTCGAAGGCTTTGGTAACCTCTGGCGATTGAAAACCGGCTTCAATGAGTTCGACTCGCACAGCATCAGGGTTTGAAACCAGATCTTGTTCGGCATCAAGATAGTTTTCAAACAGATAAAGAAGTATTTCAAGCATTTGTTATGGTCCTAATGATGGTTGAATGCTTAACAGATGACTGTATATCAGGCTGGAAATTTAGTGAATTATTGTTGTCATACGAGCAAGATATCAGAAATTTTTACTTTATACGATTGTTTTATGATGAAAGATGTTCTATTAATCCTGGCTGCAGAATAGTCACAGAATGCTTTGTGGTATTTTCGATTCAGTCAAGCATATCGTGAACGAACAGTTTCTAAATCCCCAATTACATTAATTGTGGACTGTTTAGCGATTATTCAACTCAACTCCTTGGATTCGTTCTCTGTGGCGTGCATTGTCTCAATGATGTATAGCCTGAAATCATCACACATGAATAATGACGCGAGGACTTGTTTATGTTGGCTGTATGCGCACATAGGATCCACTTGCTTCGGCATTGATCAATCCGTTCAATTCCAGTATCAGCAGTGCAGATGTAATGGTATGTACCGGCAGACTGCATAATTCAACCAGTTGATCAATTGTCGTTGGCGAATAGTCGATGTTTTCCAGAATGTGTTGCTGGGTTTCATCAAGAACTACTTTCTGACGTGCTGTTGACGATGGGGATTGTACTGCGTAATGTGAAAATTCTTCTGCGATATCCTGGGCTGTTTCTACCAGCTTGGCACCTTGTTTGATTAAAGCGTGGCAGCCACGTGCCAATGGGTTATGGATGGAGCCAGGTATCGCAAATAACTCGCGACCGTATTCAATGGCGAGTCGTGCTGTAATCAACGATCCACTTTGACTGGCAGCCTCGACAACCAGGGTTCCGAGACTGAGCCCGGCGATGATCCGGTTGCGTTTGGGAAAATGAAAACGCTTGGGAGGAGTATTGGTGGGAAATTCAGAGATCAAAGCGCCTCTGTCGATGATTGATTGCGCAAGGTCATAATGTCTGGCCGGATAGATCTGATCCAGCCCGGTTGCGGTGACTGCAATAGTGATTGCATTGACGTCCAGAGCTCCACGATGTCCCATTTCATCGATCCCGATAGCAAGACCACTGGTAATCGTCAGGCCAGGCTGTGCCAATGCTCTGGCAAAATTTCGGGCAGTTGTTTTACCATCCCGACTTGGATTTCGACTCCCGATGACTGCAATCTGAGGTGTGTCAAGTATCTCTGGATGACCGGTAATAAACAGCGCCAAAGGTGGATCGGGAATTTCCCGCAGCAAGGAAGGATAAAGCGGATCATCAATTGTAACCAGATGATTGTTTTTGTGTTCCAGCCACTTTAAATCAGCGTCTACAGTTGTCCAGTCAGGGTTTGTGAGGAAATTGACTGTTGCTTGTTTCAGACCAAGCTGTTTAAGATCTGAAACAGGAACTTTGAGTAATTGCGATGCCGAACCTGCACAATCAAGTGCTTGTCTGAATGCTGAAGTGCCGTAACCCGGACAGCGGATCAGTGCCAGCCAGGAGCATACAGTGTCTTCAGTCATTGGAATCAGGGGGATTTAGGAAAAATAAATAGACTGCCGGTAGATACCATCACAGGCGTGAACGAACAGTGCAGAATTCCGGTCCAATACAGGAATTCTGCAAGTTTGATGTGTTTTCAGAATGTGGACAACACATAGGCCACATCACTGAGAGTCAATGATTAATAGAGCGGTGGAGTGCGTACTGTGTCTGTTACATGCAGAGCACGGGTGGCATCCATAACCAGGCCAAAACTGACTTTGTCGAAACTGCGAAATACCATCAGAATACCGGCTTTTTCTTCAGGCAGTTTAATCCACTCGCCAGCCTCATTGACAATACGGTCTCTGACAGTGTCACTGGACTGAAAAATACTCAAAACGTGGCCGGCTTCGATGCCATCTTTACTGCCCATGTCAATCACAACGACATTGTGGCGGCCAATTTGAGTGACGCCATCGATAACATTGATAATTGAGCCACGCAGGTCAGTTTCCGGAACATGAGGATGAATGCCGAATAATCCTTTTTCCATACCGCCATGAATCAGACGGTCACCAATTCTGGCGTCACGTTCGGATGACAGTAAATGGAATGTTGCCGGATCACCGTTTTTGAGCAGTTGGCTTTTACCGACATAAAGTGCTTCATATCCGAGTACTTTGCCGGTTTCATGATGACGATAAGGCTTGCCTTTTCGGACGATGTCGAAATCGGTATTTTTTTCACCGTTAAGGCCGCGGACATAAACGATACTGTCGGTACCGCCCAACAGGCGACCATCCTGAAAACTGACAACATAAGGCGCATCATCCAGTGTATCATTGTCTACCACACGAGGTTTAGACAGGAAGGGTCTGATAATGGACATGGGAATGGTTGGTATCGGTGTCGACAATTTGCCTTGACGGATAGTCGGAGTGACTTTGACACGCGAACCTTCAGGACCGTCTGCAGACAGATTAGTACCGTTATCACCTGAGCGATCACGCATTGACAACACCGGACGACCGTTTTTTTCAGAAAGATAGACGACATCTCCCGGATAAATCAAATGCGGGTTGTTGATATGTGAATTACCTTCCCAGATATCTTTCCAGCGCCACGGGTCGCGCAGAAAGGTCTCAGCGATGTCCCACAAGGTATCGCCTTTTTTTACAACATATTGATCAGGGTGGTCAGGGGCGAGCACGACTTCGGATTTCTGTCCTGCAACTGCTACACTTATAATGGTTAAAGCAAACAGAATCGCTACGCCTATACTTTTTGGCTTCATGGTTAAGAATCCTTGGGATAAACTGGAATATATCAAAAGCCTTTCAGCTTAAACTGATTCGGACTTCTTCCAAAGTGTAGATGAATTCGGATAAAATGCCAGATAAGGTGTACAAATTTAGTAAACAGGAATTTAAAATGGCATTACTTGAAATTCTGGAATACCCCGATCCCAGGTTGCGTAAAAAAGCAGTGACTGTTGAGCACGTCGATAAAGCCATTCGCCGCATTGTTGATGACATGTTAGATACCATGTATCAAGCTCCAGGTGTTGGCCTGGCTGCAACGCAAGTCAACATTCACAAGCGAATTATTGTGATTGATGTCAGTGACGAGAAAAACTCACCTTTGTGTCTGATTAACCCCGAAATTCTGGACTTTGAAGGAAATGCAGAAACCGAGGAAGGTTGTCTTTCTGTGCCTGGTATATTCGAGATGGTGGAGCGCCCTGAAAAAATCAGGGTGAAAGCAATGGACAAACACGGCGAATCATTTGAAATGGCTGCGGATGGATTGCTGGCTACCTGTATTCAGCACGAAATCGATCACTTGAATGGTAAGGTTTTTGTCGATTATCTATCTAATTTCAAACAACAGCGTATCAGGAAAAAACTGGGAAAGCAGCACAAGCAGGCAGCCAAACAGAAGCAGTTGAAAACTGCATCTGCACGCTAGTTCAGTCATTCTCGGGATAAATTTTCCATGCGTATTGTTTTTGCCGGAACGCCGGATTTTGCAGTTCCTCCATTAACAGCATTAATTGAATCAGACTATGATCTGGTAGCTGTGTATACCCAGCCGGACAGACCATCGGGAAGAGGGCGCAAACTGACTCCGAGTCCTGTGAAACAGGTGGCTGAACAGGCCGGATTACCCGTTTATCAACCGCAATCTTTCAAAGAGCCATTGGTTATTCAAGGCTTAACAGAATTGCAACCGGATGTGCTGGTGGTGGTCGCATATGGCTTGATTTTACCGCAGCAGGTGATTGATATACCCAAGCTTGATTGTATCAATATCCATGCATCGTTATTGCCTGAATGGCGCGGTGCTGCGCCAATCCAGCGTGCTATCATGAATGGTGATTCCGAAACCGGTGTTACCATTATGCAAATGGAAGCACAACTGGATAGTGGCCCTGTTTTGCTTAAGCATAAGGTTACAATACATCGCCAGACCTCAGCCCAATTATTTGAAGAACTTGCGGAGTGTGGGGCAACGGCCTTAATGACAGTATTACCAGCGATTCATAATGGAACAGTCAATGCTGAAGTTCAGGATCACAGTCTGGCAACGTATGCAAAAAAAATCAGTAAGGATGAAGCCGTCATTGACTGGAGCATGACATCGAAAAAGCTGGATTGCCAGATCCGTGGACTCAATCCCTGGCCGGTTGCCAACACAATATTTGACAATTCAACATTGAAAATCTGGCAGGCAAAGGATGTCACCGATTTCAGAACCGTCAATCCCGGTGCTAATCCGGGTCTGATTCACGTCGATGAACACCGCCGCTTTCTTGTAGAAACAGGGGATGGAATGCTGGAATTGCTGGAAGTACAACTGCCTGGCGCTAGACGATTGGCTGCTTCTCAATTCCTCAATGCACACAAGGTTGACGGTTTGCAACTAGGTTCAACTGGTTGACAATCGATCTGTCATTAACAATGACAACCACAACAGATCCTGAAAGTGTTTCTTTACAGAATCAAACGAGGCAACTCTGAATACACGAATGCAGGCTGCACAAGTCGTCGATGCAGTTGTTTCAAAAGGCATGTCATTAAATGATGCGTTGACGATCATACCTGAAACCTTGTCGAAAGAGGATACAGGATTCGTCAAGGCATTGAGTTTCGGTACCCTGAGATTCTATCACAGGCTGGAATGCCATCTTGACGCATTGCTCAACAAACCCATTCGCAATAAAGACCGTATTGTCAAAATGCTGGCATTGATTGGTTTGTACCAACTGAGTAATACTCGTGTTCCCAGCCATGCCGCTGTCTCGGAAACTGTAAATGCATTAAGCCGCCAATCCTGGGCCAAAGGGCTGCTCAATGCAGTATTACGGAATTTTCAGCGCAGGCAGGCAGAGCTGGAATCGCTAGCTGACCGGAGTTTACAAACCAGAACGTCCCATCCCCAGTGGTTGGTGCAAACAATACAGCAGAGCTGGCTTGATCAGGCCGATGAGGTACTGAAAAACAACAACCGGCAAGCACCTATGGTAATTCGCGTCAATCGGCTGCAAGGTCAACGCGAAGATTATCTGCTTAAACTTGAGCAAACAGGTATCACAGCACATGCATCAAATATCTCCCTGGACGGAATTGTGCTGGATAAACCTGTCGATGTGACTGCGCTTCCTGATTTTTCCGAAGGTGCGGTTTACGTTCAGGATACGGCCGCTCAACTGGCTGCGCAATTGCTCAGTGTCGAGCCCGGTCAGCGTGTTGCCGATTTATGTTCAGCGCCGGGCGGTAAAGCTATCCATGTGCTGGAGCGGTATCCGGATCTCAATCAGCTGGTGGCTCTGGATACAGACCCGCAACGCACTGAAATGATCCGGGTCAATGCTCAGCGCTGTCGCGTCAATCCACAGATAAAATGCGTTGATGCCACTGACCTTGAACAATGGTGGGACGGCAGCCAGTTTGATCGAGTCATGCTGGATGTGCCATGCTCGGGGACTGGAGTGATTCGCCGCCATCCTGATATTAAATTATTGCGCAAACCTGAAGACATCGACTCGCTGGTTCAACGCCAACAGGACTTGCTGGAGACAGCCTGGAGCATCTTGGCACCAGGTGGTGTGTTGCTGTACAGTACCTGTTCATTGTTGAACGAGGAAAATGCTGACCAAATCAAGCGATTTCTAAGCATCCATGACAATGCCGAACTGTGGCCGATCAATCTGTTTGACGGGTTGCGTGAAACCGATTCAACTGGTCCCGGCCTCCGTATAGCCACCGGATTGCATGAGATGGACGGATTTTATTACGCAAGACTGAAAAAAACACAGTGAAGCGATCTGTTCGTCGTTTTATTGTCATTTCACTGACTATCTTTGCGATACTGGTTGGGTGGTTATTGATTCAATTGTCGAATTTGAAACATGGCGTTGACATTCACTCTGCGGATCTGCGCTATATCAGTGGAAATGCGATACTGAATGCCGACATCAAGTTTCATTTCAGTGAAACAGCGCTGCAATCCCTGAAAAACGGGATCGCCTTGCCTGTTGAAATTGATGTTGTCCTTAAAAGCCAGCGGGATCTGGTTTGGGACAAAACTGAATGGCATACTGTCCTGGAATACCAAATTCGCTATCAGGCACTGGCCAGAAGTTATGAGTTGATTAACCAGATCAGTGGTTCCAGCCGCAGCTTTGCAAGCCGTAAAGCGGTTGTAGACGCGTTGGGAAGGATTCGCGGGATGCCGGTTGCCAACACCGAGTGTTCACAACCAATCCAGCATTGCTATCTGAAAATCAAGGCGTCATTGAACCGGGAAGGATTGCCTCTGCCGTTACGTCCAACCGCTTACCTGACGCTTGACTGGTATGTATCGAGCAGGTGGAGACAATGGCCGCTGACAAGCTGATTTTTCCAATGCGTTTTATCGTTGCACTGTTACTGCTGATGTTGCTGGTATCACTGTACTTGATGAGTACAGCGACCCAGAATACAGCAGAAATCAGTTCCAATTACTCTGTTCTGTTACTGATCAATACCGTTGCAGTGGTTTTGTTGCTGGTTCTGGTCGGTATCAATGTCTACTGGTTAATCAGGCAAGTCCGCAAGCGTGCAGCAGGTTCACGGTTGACCGCGAGAATGATATTCGTATTTATTCTTTTGGCACTGGCGCCTTCTTCACTGGTGTTTTATTACTCCATCAATTTCCTGCATCAAAGCATCGATAGCTGGTTTGACGTTGAAGTTGATATGGCCATGGAAGATGCTCTGGAATTGAGCCGGGCGTCTCTCGATGAACGTATGCGAGCCCAGCTCAAACTGACCCGTAAAATGGCGGATCAACTGGTCACGGTGGATGACAGTCTGATGACCGTGGAGCTGGAAAATCTGCGCGAGTGGTCGGAAGCGACTGAAATGATGATTATTTCAGACCAGAAAATGGTGCTGGCTTACAGCAACAGCATACCGGAACTGATGTTTCCCGGATTGCCCAGCGATTCGATTTTGTCCAGAGTCAGTCGCGGTGAAGACTATGTCGGTCTGGACCCGGTACTGGATGAGGGTATGCAGGTTCGCTCAGTAGTCTCTGTCGGTGAAGACCGTCTTCGCTTTTTACAGGTATTGTATCCGGTTCCTGTGAATCTGACGGATCTGGCAAAAGGTGTGGAAAGCGCTTATCTTCATTATAAAAAAATGGGGTTTTTGCGCAAAGCACTGAAACGGACATTTTCTCTCACATTATTTTTGATTTTGCTGGTCAGTCTGCTGGCAGCCGTGTGGGCAACATTCCTGAGCATACGACGCCTGGTTGAACCTTTGCGTAATCTGGAAAAAGGAACACTGGCAGTCGCAGCTGGGAATTATGAGCGGCGTTTACCGGTGACCAGCAGAGATGAGCTGGGGTTGCTGGTGCAGTCGTTTAACTATATGACCGAGCAGGTTGCGCAGGCCAGAGATGAAACTGAACAGGCTCACCTGGAAGCGGAAAATCAGCGTGCTTATCTGGAGACTGTACTGCGTAATCTGACTTCAGGAGTGCTCAGCATCGATGATGATGGTCGCTTGCGAACAGCCAATCAGGCGGCAGGAACAATACTCAACATCGATTTAAAAGCCTTTATCGGAAATCCGATAACATCGTTAATTGAAGCAAACCCCAATCTTAGTGATCTGATCACTGAATTGAAACACAGGATGATGAACAGCCAGTCTCGCTGGCAGGAAGAACTCAGCTATACAGGAAGCCGGGGACAACGCCAGTTGTTATGCCGGGGGACATCGCTGATTTCGCCGCTCGGCAGCTGGTCAGGCGCGGTGATGGTATTCGATGATGTCACTGAAATCATCCAGGCACAACGTAATGAAGCCTGGGGAGCAGTGGCACAGCGTATGGCGCATGAAATCAAGAATCCGTTAACACCGATACAGCTTTCAACCGAACGTTTGCGGACCAAGATTGCCAATCAGTTACACGGCGAAGATGCCAGGATTCTGGAAAAGTCAACCCGAACCATCATTCGCCAGGTTGAGACTCTGAAAGAAATGGTTGACGCGTTTTCCATGTATGCTCGCTCTCCTGGTATGAATTTAACCTCGATCAGTATCAATGAATTGATTGAAGATGTCGGCGCTTTATATAATGCCCAGCAAACAGTCACCATTCAAACAAATCTTGATCAACGCTTGCCGACGATCAAAATAGACGGTGGCCGATTCAGTCGCCTGTTACACAATTTAATTAAAAATGCTCAGGAAGCAACTGCCGGTCATTCTAATCCGCTCATTGAGATTACGACACGCAGAGTTGAGCACGCCGGGTATCAGTGGCAAGAATTGGTGGTTCGTGATAATGGCTGTGGATTCGAAGAACATCAGGTCGAGACTATTTTCGATCCCTATGTAACAACCAAAATTAAGGGTACCGGTTTGGGTCTGGCGATTGTTAAAAAAATAGTTGAAGAACATCAGGGAACGATAGACGTGAATTCACAGTATTCAATTGGCGCAGAGTTTATTATCCGGCTACCGGAAACCGCACATGTGGAATTGCCAGAACACCAAGGAGAGAATGTACTATGAGCCAGGGAACTGTGCTGGTTGTCGATGATGAACTGGAAATCGGTGCGCTGGTCCAGGATATTCTTGAGGATGAAGGATATAAAGTTCTGCTGGCCAGCGATGCAGGGCAGGCCAGAACCCGTTGTCTGGAACAGAATCCGGACTTGGTTTTGCTGGATATCTGGATGCCGGATGAAGACGGTATCAGCTTGTTAAAAGAATGGTTTCAAAGCGATGAAAACTTTTGTCCGGTGATTATGATGTCTGGACATGGCACGATTGAAACAGCTGTGGAGGCAACCCGGCTTGGTGCCTATGAATTCCTGGAAAAACCGTTGTCGATGGCAAAATTGCTGCTTACCGTCGAACACGCTATGGAAGCCAGGCGCTCCAGAAAAAACCGTGAAGGCAAATTCAAACTTAATGAGAATGTCATTGAACCGGGTGGAAAAAGCCTGGTGATGGAACGCTTGCGCGAACATGCCCGTAAACTGGCCAAGCACGAGACACGGATATTTCTGACTGGTGAACAAGGTTGCGGCAAGGAAACCATGGCGCGTTATATCCACAGTCACAGTGTGCGGCGTAATGGTCCGTTTGTCAGCGTGGTACTGGGTGCTATTGCCGCCGATCAATCGGTGATTGATTTTTTTGGCTGGGAAGAAGGCGATGAAATCCATCCGGGTCTGGTTGAAAAAGCCAATACTGGAACAATTTTCCTGGATGGTGTGGAAAATATGGATGAAGAAACCCAGTTACGCCTGTTCAGTGCTATTCAGTCCAAAACCGTAATGCGGGTCGGCGGTAGCAGTGCTGTTGCAGTCGATGTCAGGGTCATCAGTTCTTCTCGAACCAGTCTGGAGAAAGAAGTCCAGGCGGGCCGGTTTCTGGCCAATTTTTATTACATGCTGAATGAAGTTTCCATTGCGATTCCACCGCTGCGCGAACACAACGAAGATATCAGCGAATTATTGGCGCACTATGTTGATTATTTCGTGAGCCGCGAGAAAATGCCGATACGACGCTTTTCAGTTGCATCACAAAATTTTCTGCGCAACTATCCCTGGTACGGGAATGTCAGAGAACTGAAGAATCTGGTACAACGCTTGTTGATTCTTGGGGCTGGCGATGAAATTGAACTGGAAGAAGTGAAGACAGCACTGAGTGAAGACAGCTCGGCACCGTTTCAAGAGTTGCCTGATTTGTATAAACTGTCCCTGAAAGAAGCCCGGGAACAGTTTGAAAGAAACTATTTGCAATATCATTTGCAAAAAGCCGAAGGCAGTGTTGCACGATTATCTGAAGCAGTGGGAATGGAACGCACTCATTTGTATCGCAAACTGCATTCCCTGGATATCGAATTTAAACGCACGACTGGATAATGCAAATTGTTATAGATCAGTTCTGTGCCGTAGGTTTGTCAATCTGAATGAGCATCCAGTCGAAACATAAAGCCCAACACAAATGGGACAACATCTATCAGCGACACGCTGATCGGCAAGTCTCTGCGCAGCCAGCTCATGTGCTCACTGAATTTTCTTATTTATTGCCGGAAACAGGCAAGTCTCTGGATCTGGCATGTGGTCGTGGTGGAAATGCATTGTTTTTGGCTGAAAAGGGATTTGACAGCCATGCGTGGGATATTTCCAGAATTGTTCTGGATCAATTGAACACTCAAGCTGAGCAATTGCAATTGAATGTATCGACACGGTGTATAGACATTGAATCAGCGCAACTGCCTTCGACATGTTTTGATGTGATTGTCGTCAGTTATTTCTTAAACCGGTCAATTTGTGAACAGATTGCCAGCATGTTAAAATCCGGCGGCCTGTTATTTTATCAAACCTTTACTGTTGACAATCAAGGACAGGGGCCAGGTAATCCAGATTATTTACTGGAGCGTAATGAGCTGCTTGTTTTATTCAGGCAGTTACAGTTAATCGCCTATCAGGAAGATGGGATAACACAACAGATACAGAGTACTTTATCCGGTCAAGCCTATTTGGTTGGATGTAAGCCTTGACCAATGCGGAGAATAGACTGAATGATTAAGCGGATCAATCCACAACAAGCCTGGGAACAGTTGCAAAACAATGAGCAGGCTGTATTAATCGATGTCCGGACCAGTGCTGAATACCATTACGTTGGTCATCCAACCATGGCAGTTTTCATCCCCTGGAAGGAATTGCCGGCAATGGACGTAAATCCTGACTTCTTGGCACAGGTTGCCAATGCAGTACCAGACAAACAAGCGCCTTTGATATTGATGTGTCGCAGTGGTCAACGTTCCATGCAGGCGGCTCAAGCCCTTGAGGATGCAGGCTATACCGATGTATCAAATATGGAAGAAGGTTTCGAGGGTGACAAGGATAACAACCAGCAGCGTAGCAACCTCAATGGCTGGCGCTTTCATCAATTGCCCTGGAAACAGTCCTGAAAGTCCGTGACAATTCCTGTTCATTCATTCCGCCTGTATCAAGTGACACGATCTCTAAACCAGTTTTAACCTTGGATTTTCAAATTCACTGTCTGGTGTGAATACAATTGAATATTCAATGAAAGGATGTCTGTCCTTGTTACTATCTCAACTTTACTAAACGCTTACCTTCTAACCAAATTTATGCAGATACCCGGTGTTGTCGGGAACAGTCCTGTATTATCCACGATTTCATTTTCTGCAATTTTACTCTCAGAGACATTTGAATGCATTCAGTTGAACGATTAAGAAATATCGCTATTATCGCCCATGTCGATCATGGCAAAACAACACTGGTTGACCAGTTATTGACCCAGTCAGGCACAATGGAGATGAGAGGTCAGCAGGCTGAACGGATCATGGACAGTAATGACCAGGAAAAAGAGCGCGGTATTACAATTCTGGCTAAAAATACTGCGATTCACTGGAAAAACTACAAAATCAATATTGTCGATACACCGGGTCATGCTGATTTTGGCGGTGAAGTCGAGCGCATTTTATCGATGGTAGACAGTGTCTTGTTACTGGTGGATGCTGTTGACGGTCCCATGCCACAAACCCGGTTTGTATCCCAGAAAGCGCTTGCTATGAGCTTGAAGCCCATTGTTGTCGTCAACAAGATTGATCGTGAAGGGGCGCGACCGGAGTGGGTTGTTGATCAAACTTTTGACTTGTTTGATCACCTTGGCGCGACAGATGAACAAATGGATTTCCACACAATTTACACATCCGCTCTACAAGGTTATTCCGGGTTAACCTCAGATGTGCGCGATGGCGATATGCAGCCCTTGTTTGAGTTGATCGTTAATGATGTGCCGTCTCCGACAGTTGATCTGGAAGGGTCGTTTCAAATGCAGCTCAGCAGTTTGGACTACAGTTCCTACGTTGGCATTATCGGTATTGGGCGAATCCAGCGCGGCACAGTGAAAAAAAACAGTCCGGTCGTTATCCTCCATGAGAACAACAGTCGTCGCGGACGGATTCTTCAAATACAAGGGTTTCTGGGTCTGAATCGTGTCGAAGTGGAACAAGCCTCTGCCGGTGATATCGTTTGTATCAGCGGTATCGAAGGTTTGCAGATTTCTGAAACACTGTGCGATCCGGAACAACCACAAGCATTACCGCCGTTAACTGTCGATGAACCTACAGTCACCATGACTTTTCAGGTTAATCAATCACCGTTTGCCGGACGCGAAGGTAAATATCTGACATCCAGACAGATCCGCGAACGACTGATGCTTGAGCAAACTCATAACGTTGCCCTTCGCGTCGAAGACACCGATGACCCGGATCAGTTCAAGGTATCCGGACGTGGGGAGTTACATCTATCAGTGCTGATCGAAACCATGCGTCGAGAAGGCTATGAGCTCAGTGTATCCAGACCACAAGTGATACAGAAAATCATTGAGGGAGAGCTGTGCGAACCTTATGAACTGGCAACCATTGAAGTCGATGAAGCGCATCAAGGCGCTATGATGGAGATGATGGGAGAGCGCAAAGCCGATTTGCAAAACTTGCAGAGTGATGGCAAGGGCAGGGTGCGGCTGGAATACGTTGTTGCAACACGTGGTTTAATCGGCTTCCAAACCGACTTTCTCACCAAAACCTCAGGTAGTGGCATTATTTCCCATATTTTCGATCACTACGGCCCGGTTCAAAGAGGCATTTCTGCAAATCGCAAGAACGGAGTTCTAATCTCTAACGTCACCGGAAAAGTCTTGGGTTATGCCTTGTTTAATCTACAAGAGAGAGGCCGCTTATTCGCCAGTCATGGCGATGAAGTCTATGCAGGCTGCATTGTGGGCATACACTCACGCGCCAATGACCTGGTCGTCAACCCAACCAAAGCCAAACAACTGACCAATATCCGGGCAGCAGGTAATGACGAAAACATTGTGCTGGTTCCACCGATTATTATGTCACTGGAACAAGCGCTTGAATTCATCGAAGATGACGAACTGGTCGAAATCACCCCAAAACAAATACGCTTGCGCAAGAAATTATTGACTGAAAGCGAACGGAAACGTGCAGGTAGAGTGGAGAAGGTTTAAAAGAGTGCAACTGAATTACAAAGAGTTACAAATAGCAATTTGGTGCATCATTCTGATTTTTACAGATAGTTGGGACGTTAAAGTTACGAAAATTCTTCCTTATTCATTTCTTTATAGCAATCACTTGCAGCTTTAAGGAATTCTCCATCTGAATCACCAGACATGATAAACCAGTCATTCTCGGGGTTTAAATCATCTTTATTGATTGAATGTACAAAAAACCATTGTTTATTGCGAGTTTTGTGAAAGCCATGTGCCATTAAGCATTTTTGAAGTAACTGGTCTGTAGAAACACAGTGATAAATATCACTGGAAGCATGTAGTTTCAACCAGCCTGCAATTAGTTCAGTTCGTGCCTGGGCATTTGAAGAATTAACAACCATGTCAACAAAATAGGAATCAGATTTATATTTTCTAAATACGCCAATTGCTTCAAGTTTCTCACTGTTAAAAATATGAATAAATTGGTATTTTGCTAAGGGATGATTTTCATAACGCCAATGTAGATAATTATAATTTCTGACAACTGTTTTTTTGTAACTGATCCCAATTGATTCCCATAAGTCATTGACAACACGCTTATCACCTAAAGAATCAAGAATTTCATATCGGTAAGATTTGTTATGAATGCGAAAATTTCGGCCTTTTATATATTTTAAGGTTTGGTAAAAGGACCAGGATAATCTTTTGAAATTAAATGCACTACGATATTTTCTCAATGCACATATATCTTTATTTGGTAAGCAAGAACGATTTTTCCATATAGAGACCGCAGAGTCGCTGAGACCGAATGCCATTACAAGGTTACTGGAGTTAAACTGAATTTCTTTCATGTATTTTCCAATACCTTTACCTCTGTAATCTGCATGTACAAAAAAGTCGCAACTCCATATGGCATTATGTGATTTGCCTTTATATAAAATTTTTATTTCCATTTCCCCATTGAAACCAATAATGTTATCTGCATGGTTGATAACTATTGGTTGAAACGGCAGGCAGTATGGGTTTTCTTCAAATTGCCATTGCCAAATCAAGTTCTTGTAGGGAACTAATGACATTAGATTCAAGATTCCTTGTTTAACATCTTGTGAGTAATTAATTGTAAGGTTTTTATCAAGTACGAAATTTTTATTGGTTTCCTGAGGCATAAATATATTAATTTGTTGGTTTAAAATAACTATTAACCCTGTATAAGCATGGTTTGAAATTAGACTTGTTTTTTAAATTTAGTCTATAGCCAACTATTCTCTGCTTAGAATTACTTGGTTTGTAAATTCTATAGGGTAAGGTTACGATTATCACATTGGTTAACGTTACATCAAAACAATTAAATTAATCAACTTTGAGACTAAATTTCTTCCAGTAGAAGACGCATGTCAAGTATTAAGCTCGCTTATCACTTTAAGGATACTTGTCCTTAAGCACATTTTGCCTGGCTTGATCCTGCTGCAAAAAGGATGGTTCAAGAAATCCTGAAAGATAGACATTCTAGGGTTTAGCCTATTTTATAGTGGAGTCTTTGTAAACACCCATGTAAAGACATTAGCTAATTGAAATAATAGAAGAATGTTCGGGTTTTCCTGATTCTATCAAATCAAGCACTAAGTCGCCTCGTTTCAATACAACAGGATAAAAATTGAACTTAAAAGTACAAAAATAGCCCCTTAAGCATTACGACGATCTGCTCAAAATTAACATCTTCAAGTTAACAATTAAACGAATCAATTTGCCTATAATGCCACATTAGTTTATAGAAAACTATTGGTTTGGTTGGATAAGATATGAGGATTGAGAGGATGTAAGGTTTGCCCCTCCCTCAACTAATTTTAATAAGCATTGATATAATGCACGTATTATCGTGCTTATTAAAGGAAAGGTAACTATTGAGGTCTATATTTATTAATATAATGCAAACAAAGCTGTATAAAGATTCCGTAGATACTCGTCAAGCTATTGTTATTAAATGGCAAAATGAATTATATTGATTATTTAGAGAGACTGGAGTGCAGTTTTATGTATATTGTATTTTCTGCTAGTTCCTGGCATGAAGAATGCATTTAAAAAGGTTATCGTTCAGGTGTTACAATACAAATCTATGGGAAATAAATTATGCGGCCTGAATGTACATAATAAAGGGCGTATTAAGTAATATTCTGTTAGGTTGAATATCAGTGTTTTTTAAGAATGTTTCAAAACACTGTAACGTAGAAATTAAAATATTATCGATGATTACAGTTGTGTCAATGAATTATTAAGAATTTATTTTGTTAACCAATTAAGATTGTTGTGCTTGTAGAATTGGTAATATAACTACGTTACCAATGTCATGCTGGCTTTTGAATATATCCGGGTTGTAACGTTTGAGGAGCCACAATGGGATTTGATGGGCTGTTGCAATTGTCCAGGGATTGTCTCCTGATTGAAAGCGATACTGTTTTTTTCCTGTGATTGCGTAACGGTTGAAATAGCGTTGCTGGAGATTGTGATGATAAGCGAGACGTTTTTGTTCGAATCGTTTTTTAGTGGCTTGATCTTTGATAGGTAGTCGAATGGTTTTACCAATTCGGACTGATCGGCTTGATTTGATGCCGTTTAATTTCAGAATCGGCTTTGAGAAACCGATATTCAGCCAATCTGCATAGTGGCCAAGTGTTTCATCTGTTGCCACTTGTATGATCCAGTGATTACCCTGTTGTGTCACTCGTAAGTCTCCGGAAGCAAGCAAGGCTTTGATTTTAGTGTCAGGTCCTGGCTGGACAGTATGCGATTTTTTGGTACTTGAGGCCTTACTGTTTTTCAGTTTCTTCGTAGCGTCTGAAGCAACTTTGGGTTGGTGGACTGTTTTATGTCGTGCTGATCGGATATTTTTTTTCGGCAATGCTTTGGCTATTGCCTTGACTTGATTTTGAGCAGTTTTGACAGGCTGTTGTTTAGTGTTTGCTGTTGCAATATGAAGTGGTTGCTGCTGATTCAGCTGAGATCGCTGATTTTCTGTCACACGCAGGCCAGACTCAGTGTTTTCCTGTAGGCTGAAGTTACTGGAAAGATACTGATCCAGATAGGAATATGAATGAATTTCAGCCAGATAACCTTGATCAGGAATTAGTTGTGTATCAGTAGATTGATCATCTGTATTTGAAAGCTGAGCGGATTGATTCCCAGAGAAATAAACGTGTCTGGATTTTTTGGCCAAGGACAATTGTTTGCCTGGAATAGTCAGTGTTTGGCCTTTGACTATTAAGGCGCTGTTGCGGATTCCATTTGCGGTTTTTAATTCTTTGCAGCGAATATGAAATTGTCTGGCTATTCCGCACAAAGTATCGCCGCTGGCAACTGTATAGCTTGAAGGTTTACGCTGAGCAGGGGTAACAGGTTGTTGCATGATTGCAGATGCTGAAAAGATCTTGCCTCTAAAAATTCGTGATTCAGCGCTGGTAACTGGATGTTTCAAGATTACGCTTCCGCCAGGAAGGGTGATGTGTTTGCCAACCCTGACAATAGCTCTTTTTCCCAGGTTGTTATTGCGAATCAGTTGCCTGCAGTTGACTTTAAAACGATGAGCAATACCGCAAGCTGTATCACCGCGCCTGACTCGATAACGTCGTTGAACCCTGGGTGGTTTGTCCGCCGACAATAAGTTTAAAGCAGCAATTTTGGTTTTAAGTTGATAACTGGTTGTTGCCGGAATCTGGAGTTTAAAGCCTTCCGGGACTAAATGTCGGCCTTTCCAGACCCCAGGTTTTAAGGCGGGATTATGGTGTTTTAATTGATCAATTGATATGCCGAAATGACGGGCGATCTTTTTGGCCTGACGTGGTTTATTGTTGATTGCTGAAACAGTATCAGCAGGCTTGTTTTTGTCGATTGAGGAAAAAAATTGCTCATGATGCGTTGCGACGTGACGCGCGGCAAGAAAGCTGGCATAGAAGTTTTTGACGGCAACCTGAAAATTGTTGCTTTGATATTTGTCCAAAACATCCACAAAATTGACACCGACTTCATTCATGGCCTTGAGCATGCCACTGAGCCCAAAATTATAGGAGGTCATGACAAACGGGTAAATTTCTGCAAGGCTGACATTTGCATCAATTCGCCTGGCAGCCGGAGCCAGAACTTCGAAGCTGTGTTGCAGATATCTGATGGCGCCAAGCGTCGAGATTTCCGGATCATAACGTTCATCGATTACCGGATTGACCAGCAAGCCCAGGTGCGTGGCTGTTCTCGGCATTAATTGCCAGAGTCCGGCTGCACCTACACTTGAATAATTTGTTGCAGAATAGGCGGATTCCACAAAAGGCAAATACTGAATACCTTGGGGTAATCCATATGTTTCCAGAGCTTGTGAAATGATGGGTTGGTGAGCACCAAATCGCTTTAAGGCGTGTTGAAAACGGGTGGCATTACCGGACTGACAACGAATTCTGGAACTGGCTTGGCGAATTTCAGAAATTGACTGGTTTTTGAATAGACTGGAAAGCTGTTGCTCCTGATGAGTCAGTTTTTGACGCTTGCTGCGTTTATTTGCCAGCGACACCAGTGATTGTTTTATCCTGGTGCGTTCCCGCTCGACTGCCTTTGGTGCTTTGCGCCCGCCACATCCATTTGGGGAGCGAACAACTGAGTAGACTTTTTCTGGCTGATCCCGATCGTGCAGTACTGCAGATTCCGTTCCATGACGACCGAATATTTCTATCCAGAAATGAATGCGTCTGTGCAGCGCTTGCGGGCAATCAAAGTGTTCACCACAATTAAGGTCATAATGTTTTGGCTCAAGGGATGCGTGAACCGGACTGTAATGAACAGAGAGCATCAGCAGAAAAAAACATATGAGACGGGAGATCATGATTGTTTATTGATTATGTTGTCTATGCTCCGGGTTTTCTGGCTGACAGATTTGAAAGATGCATTTTCAAGTAAAAACCTGTCTCAGTGACGCAAACTTGCGAGGTAGTCTAGCACCAACCTGACAGTGAGCACAATTCTTGCTGAGTAATCATTTGTGAATTCAGGGTTACTGTATTTATTTGTTTATCATGGAAAACTGGCCCTATCATGGTCTGTCAGCGATGGATGGCATTGAATCCCGTCGCTATTTTAGCTGTCTTAACAAGGAGTAGTTCAGGCATAACTGCTGACTGTACTAAACTGCCTTTTTGCATTAAGCGAGTTTTTTATACCTGACCCGATGTGGTGTGTCTGCATCTGCACCGAGTCGGCGTTTTCGGTCAACTTCGTAATCGGCGAAATTACCTTCGAACCAGACTACCTGGCTGTCGCCTTCAAAAGCCAGAATATGGGTGGCAATACGGTCAAGAAACCAGCGGTCATGCGAAATCACTACAGCACAGCCCGGAAAAGCCAGCAGCGCTTCCTCCAGTGCCCGTAATGTCTCGACATCCAGATCGTTGGTCGGTTCATCGAGTAACAACAGATTGCCGCCGCTGCGTAACACTTTTGCCAGATGAACCCGGTTGCGTTCACCGCCGGACAGGTTACCAATGTGTTTTTGCTGGTCCTGGCCTTTGAAGTTAAAACGCCCGACATAAGCACGGGAAGGTGTCTGATAGTTTCCAACCTGTATAATATCCTGGCCTTCAGAGATTTCCTCCCAAACGGTTTTACTGTCATCGAGGTTGGCGCGACTTTGATCGACATACGCCAGTTTTACTGTTTCTCCGAGTTTCAGAGAACCTGAATCCGGTTGTTCCTGAGCAGCAATCATCCTGAATAATGTGGTTTTACCCGCACCATTGGCGCCAATAATACCGACAATACCACCAGGTGGAAGGTTAAAGCTCAAGTCTTCAATTAACAGGCGATCACCAAACCCTTTGCTGAGCTGTTCTGCGATAACGACTTCATCGCCAAGTCTGGGACCTGGCGGAATATAGATTTCATGGGTTTCGTTACGCTTTTGTTCGGTTTCAGAGCTCAACTCCTGGAAGCGTGCCAGTCGCGCTTTGCTTTTGGCATGTCGACCCTTGGGGTTGCTGCGCACCCATTCAAGTTCGGCTTGCATGGCTTTGCGCCTGGCCGAACTGGTTCTTTCTTCGGTTTCCAGACGGGCTTCTTTCTGCTCCAGCCAGGAGGAGTAATTGCCCTCCCAGGGGATACCGTGACCCCGGTCAAGTTCCAGAATCCAGCCTGCGACATTATCAAGAAAATACCGGTCATGGGTTACCGCGACCACAGTGCCGGGGTATTCTTCAAGGAAATGTTCCAGCCAGGCCACTGATTCTGCATCAAGGTGGTTGGTTGGTTCATCCAGCAACAACATGTCCGGTTTGGATAACAGTAAACGGCACAAGGCTACCCGTCTTTTTTCACCACCGGACAGGTTTTTAACATCCGCATCCCATTCCGGTAAACGAAGCGCTTCGGCTGCGATATCCAGGGTGCGTTCCAGATTCCAGCCATCGGCAGCATCAATTTTTGCCTGTAACGCTCCTTGTTCTTCAAGCAGGGCATTCATTTCGTCATCGCTCATCGGTTCGGCAAATTTCATGCTGACTTCGTTGAAGCGATCCAGTATGGTTTTGATGTCACCCAGACCTTGTTCGACATTGCCGCGAACATCGGTCGATTCATCGAGTTCGGGTTCCTGAGGCAAATAACCAATGTTGATATTGGGTTGTGGCCTGGCTTCGCCGTTAAAGTCTTTGTCTATACCGGCCATGATGCGTAGCAGACTCGATTTGCCGGAGCCATTGAGTCCCAGAACGCCGATTTTGGCCCCTGGGAAAAAGGATAACGAAATATTTTCAAGAATAATGCGTTTGGGTGGGACGACTTTACCCACCCGGTTCATGGTGTAGACAAATTGAGCCATATATAGAGTATGCAGTTAGTTTTAAGGAAATGGATTGTTCGTAAAACTTGGTCGTCAGCTGATTGAGAAGTTTGCCCCTAACCTGTGACTACGTTGGTTTGTTTGCTGGGTGAGGTTTGATCAGTCAGTTTCAGGACGATGCCTGCCAATGGCGGCAATGTCAGGTTGAGTGAATATTCACGGTCCATCCAGGGGTAGTCCTCGGTTTCCTTGTAACCGTGGTTGCCCACATTATTGCCGCCGTATATGCTTGAATCGGAATTGAGAATTTCTTCATATACTCCGGCATCGTGTAGCCCAATCCTGTAATTCTCGCGTGGCACCGGAGTAAAGTTAAGAATAACGACAATTTTATCTTCTTTGCACTTGCGCATAAAAGTCAGGACAGATTGACTGGAATCGTCACAACTGATCCACTCAAAGCCTTCAGGTTCAAAGTCATGATAATGTAACGCAGCCGCAGATTTGTAGAGCTGATTAAGATCGGTGACCAGTTCGGAAATCCCTTGATGAGGTGCATATTGCAACAGATGCCAGTCGAGTGAATGTTTCTGGTTCCACTCGTCTCGTTGCGCAAAATCACAACCCATGAACAATAATTTCTTGCCCGGGTATGTGAACATAAAAGTATATAACATGCGTAAATTGGCAAATTTCTGCCAGTCATCCCCCGGCATTTTGGTAATCATGGAGCCTTTGCCATGGACAACTTCATCATGTGAAAACGGCAACACAAAGTTCTCTGTAAATGCATAGAGCAACCCGAAAGACAAACTGTTGTGGTGATGGCTGCGATGGATCGGTTCTTTTTGCATGTACTGCAAGGTATCGTGCATCCAGCCCATATTCCATTTCATGGTGAAGCCCAGACCGTCTGCATCGGGTGGCAGGGTAACACCGGGCCAGGCGGTGGATTCTTCGGCAATAATCAGCGATCCGGGGATTTCGGATTGAGTCACATGATTCATTTCACGCAGAAAACTGATGGCCGCCAGGTTCTCGTTGCCGCCATATTCATTGGGTATCCAGTCGTGTTCTTCTCGGGAATAGTCGAGGTATAACATGGACGCCACAGCATCGACGCGCAATCCGTCGATATGAAATTCTTCTAACCAGAAAACTGCGCTGGCCAGCAGAAAGTTTTTCACTTCGTTACGGTCGTAATTGAAGATATAGGTTCCCCAATCGCGATGTTCGCCTTGCCTTGGATCTTCATGCTCGTATAATGCAGTTCCATCAAATCTGGCCAGAGCAAAGGCATCCTTGGGAAAATGCGCCGGCACCCAGTCCAGAATGATGCCGATATCCGCTTCATGGCAGCGATTGACAAAATAACGGAAATCATCCGGGTCGCCGAAACGGCTGGTAGGAGCAAAAAATCCAGTGGCCTGATATCCCCATGACGGAGCATAAGGGTGTTCTGTAATCGGGAGTAATTCAATATGGGTATAGCCCATATCTTTGACATAGCTGACCAGATCGTCTGCCAGCTCACGATAAGTCAGATACTGATCTTTCTCGGTTTTGCGCCAGGAGCCAAGGTGGACTTCATACACTGTCATTGGCTGGTGTTGCCAGTCCATGTCCTGTTTGTATTTAATCCAGCTTATATCAGTCCACTTAAACTGTGATTTTTCGGAAATGATTGATGCTGTATCCGGCGGTATTTGATATTGCTGTGCATAAGGATCGGTTTTGAGATGAACATCCTTGCTGTCACGATTCATCACTTCATACTTGTAAATTGTTCCGGCATCCAGGCCGGGAATAAAGATTTCCCAGACCCCGCTGTTTCTGAAACGCATCGGATGACAGCGCCCGTCCCATTGGTTGAAGTCGCCAACCACGCTGACTCGCATGGCATTTGGTGCCCATACAGCAAAGCAGGTGCCGCTGATATTGTCGATGGTTTTAATGTGTGAGCCAAGAATATTGTAGACATGCCAGTGTTTACCCTGGGCAAACAGATACAGGTCAAAATCTTCCAGGATGGGTTGGAAGCTATACGGATCGTAATGTTGTCCTGGCTTGCCATCTTTATCGATCCAGCTTAACTGATAATGACCTGGCAGGTTGTGTCCGGTGACGTCAGCACTAAACAGATCGGTGCCTTCGATGCGTTGCATGGGAATATTGCCGGGTCCGATGTGAACTGACTCCGCTTCAGGTAAAAACGCACGGACTTCCTGTCTACCGTTGATGTCGTGAAGGCCCAGTACCGAAAAGGGATCATGCTGTTGTCCTTCAATGATTTGTTGTAATGCAGGGTCAATAGTCATCATAAAATTTTTTTTAAAGTTGGGTGAGTTTTACTTCACTTCGGATCATTTCCGGGAGTACAATGAATTGCGAGTGATATTCAATACTAACAAATTCTACTCAGCATAAGGAGGTGCATTATGCCAAAAAGTCAGCATGAGCGATACGTGAGCGTGTTAACAAAACAAACAATGGCGTTAGTGCTTGCCGGTGGGCGTGGAAGCCGGTTAAAGCAGCTGACAGATTGGCGGGCCAAGCCTTCCGTGCATTTTGGTGGTAAATTCAGGATTATCGATTTTCCGTTATCCAATTGTATTAATTCGGGTATTCGCAGAATTGCGGTGTTAACCCAGTATAAAGCAGATTCCCTGATCAAGCATATGGTTAATGGCTGGGGGTTTCTGCGAGGTGAATTTGGTGAGTTTATTGATATCATTCCAGCTCAGCAAAGGATCAGCGAGGACTGGTATCTGGGTACAGCCGATGCGGTTTACCAGAATATCGATATCATCCGCAACCGCGCACCGGAATACATTGTCATACTTGCCGGAGACCATGTTTACAAGATGGATTACGGTCAGATGATTGCCTATCATGTCGATAATCAGGCAGATTTAACCATTGGCTGTCTGGAAGTGTCTCTTGAGGAAGCCAAAGGCTTTGGGGTGATGCATGTCGAGAATGACCACATGGTCAAGGCATTCGTGGAGAAGCCCGATAACCCGCCTCATATACCAGGACGAGAAGATGTCGCTTTGGCGTCGATGGGAATTTATGTTTTCAATGCCAGCTTTTTATATGAACAACTGATCAAGGATGCGGCAACTCCTGGCTCAACACGGGATTTTGGCAGTGACATCATTCCCAGCATTATTGAAAAGTACAGAGTCTATGCATACCCGTTCCTGAATATTCAGACCGGTGGCCAGGCGTACTGGAGAGATGTTGGTACCATTGATTCCTACTGGCAGGCCAATATGGAGCTGGTGTCTGTCGATCCCGAAATGAACCTGTATGATCAAACCTGGCCGATCTGGACCTATCAGGCTCAGAATGCCCCGGCCAAATTTGTTTTTGATGATGATAATCGACGCGGGACTGCCGTCGACTCAATGGTGTCAGGTGGTGTAGTGATTTCTGGTTCAACGGTGCGCCGGTCATTGGTGTTTTCTGATGTCAGGGTGAATTCATACGGACTGGTCGAAGACTCTGTTATCTTGCCAAAAGTCAATATTGGCCGAAACTCAGTGATCAAAAAAGCAATTCTGGATAAAGGTTGCAGAATCCCGGAAGGTACGGTGATTGGTGAAGATCTCCAGAAAGATGCTGAACGCTTTTATGTGTCTCCAGGAGGCGTGGTTCTGGTAACACCGGAAATGCTTGGCCAGGAAATCCATAAGGCCGACTGGAGTGAAGAGCAATTGTCTTGACCCAAACAATACAATTTGAGATCCCAGTGTCTGGAACTGGTTGTTACTATTTAGATATCAATCAGTCAATTCAATATGTAATCCAGGTTAATTATGTTTGACATCTGTATCGGAAAGCTTGGTTTGAAAGCAACGCTAAGCTCCTTTTGGTGACTGTTTTTATCCTGTTTCAGATGAAGAATTCAAGCATAGTCTGTTGAACAGAAAGAATTCTGTCTCTGAACTTTAGATTGCTTTTCACACAGTGTTCTTGTCTGAGTACTGAGACAGTGAGTACACTCAAGTGTCATAGATAATGGTGACAAATGTCATCATCATTGAGTCAACTAAAACATTTTTATTATCTACATTAAAGATTGAAAACTAAATATATCAATATACTGAATCATCGTCGTGCAGGTGTTTTACTGCACATCACATCAATTCCTGCAGCATACGGTAACGGTTATCTGGGACAAGAAGCGAAGAACTTTATTGACTTTCTTGCCAATTCCAAAATCTCTGTCTGGCAAATGTTGCCGCTGGGACCAACTCATCATCACGGATCGCCTTATCAAACCCTGTCTGTGCATGCAAATAATGCATTGTTTATCGACTTACCCTGGTTGATGGAGAAAGGCTGGTTGTCCGCACAGAGTCTGGAGCCCCAATTTGAATTGACAACTGAAAACACTGAATCCTTTCGCAAACAAATATTAACAGATGCTTACACAGGATTTATTCAATCAGCGTTACCACACGATAAGGCCGGGTTTGTCCAATATAAGCAGGATCATCGGGAATGGCTGGATGATTATGCATTGTTTATGACGTTGCATGATGAATTTTCGGGTCTCGAGTGGAATCAATGGCCTGACGAGTATCGTCATCGTCATGATAAATCCATTGAATCCGCACAACACACATTCCGCAAAGAAATCGATCGGTATTGTTTTGAGCAATTCGTATTCAATGTGCAATGGCAGGAATTGAGACAGTATGCGAGTTCAAAAAATGTCTATCTGGTTGGTGATATGCCGATTTTTGTTGCATTTAACAGTGATGCGGTGTGGGCGAATCAGGAATTGTTTGAGCTGAATGCCGATGGTAGCGCCAGAGTCGTTGCCGGAGTTCCACCTGATTATTTTTCTGACACCGGTCAGTTATGGGGTAATCCCTTGTATAGCTGGGAGTCCATGAAGAATGACGGTTTTCAATGGTGGATCAGCCGTTTGCAGTCACAGCTGGAATTGTTTGATTGTATACGTTTTGATCATTTTCGGGCGCTTGAATCTTATTGGGAAATTCCGGCAGGTTCTGAAACAGCTGTTCATGGTAACTGGGTAAAAGCACCGGGTGAAGAATTATTGCTGGCATTTATACAGCGTTTTGGACTACTGCCATTAATAGCTGAAGACCTGGGCATTATCACTGAGGAAGTGGAAGCCTTGCGCGATCAATTCGACTTGCCCGGCATGAAAGTGCTGCAATTTGCTTTTGGGGGCGGGGCAGATAATATCCATTTGTCTCATAATCATATTCCCAACAGTGTTGTTTATACCGGCACGCATGATAATGATACCAGCGCTGGCTGGTATGCAAGTCTAGATGAATGGACGCGGTCTTATGTGGATAACTACTTGTCCAGTACCGAACAGGATCCGGCCTGGACTCTGATTCGAGAAGCGATGTCTTCCGTTAGCCAGTTGGCGGTGATACCGATGCAGGATATTTTATCCTTACCCAGTGAAGAGCGAATGAATACGCCGGGAACAGTCGACAATAACTGGCAATGGCAGTTGAGTTGGGACCAGGTCGATGATGAACATTGTCGTCAATTAGGCAATCTGGTGGATTTGTATGGGCGGGCTGCATGATAGTTTATGGATTGAAAATTGATGCAAGTGATTGTTTATAATATTATTAATTGAATTCCTGGGGGGTTTTTCTGGGTTTGGCTGTATGTGTCACGATCAAAACATATTTTTGCAGTCAATAATACTGTAAATCAACCGTTCAGCCGCCAGTAAACCACCATTCGTCAGTCCTGTACCGAATTTCAGCGGGTTTTCGTGACCCCGTTCTCAATGAACTCCAGTTATTCTGCCATACTTATTTCCGTGACTGTTGATGATGAGGTGGCTGCAGTATCCTGCCCACATCCCCTCCTCCCTCTGTGGCCATCACTAGACAGTCCCAAACCGGGCCTGCTTTGCAGGACCCGGTTTTTTTTTCTCATCAGTAATCTGTTTTGAAAATAGCAAACTCAACACACGTTGTTTCAAGCGTGCGAAACAGTGAATGATTTTACAGTTTGTCAGTCTGATACACAGTGTTCAATCTGAATTCCCGCTTGTGAAAAGAACCATTCCACAATAAACTGTGCAGCCTTGATTCGAAGCTATCGATTATTATGCAGGTATATCTTACATCACTGGGTTGTCGGCTGAATGAGGCCGAGTTGCAAACCTGGGCCAGGCAGTTTAATCAGGCCGGTTGCTCGATTGCGACACGTGCAGAAGATGCGCAACTGATCGTCATGAATTCTTGTGCCGTGACACAGGAAGCAGTGCGTAAATCACGTCATTTGGTGAGACGGTTAAAAAGAAACAATCCTCAGGCAAAACTGCTGATGAGTGGGTGTTATGCGTCGTTAAACACTGAACAGGCAGCCGCATTGCTTGAAGTGGATCTGGTCGTTCACAATACCGAAAAAGATCAGGTTGTTGAGCAAGGCATTGATTTACTTGGGCAGTCGGCCAATGACAGCTTGCCAAACGACATTGAAAATGATCCGCATACGCTGTTTAAACTGGGAAAACAACGCGCGTTTATCAAGGTTCAGGATGGTTGTCGATATCAGTGTACATTCTGTATTGTCACCATTGCCAGAGGAGCAGAGAAAAGCCGGACTGTAACAGACATTATCGAGGAAATTAATGTTTTGCACGACCAGGGTGTACAAGAGATTGTTTTAACCGGTGTCCATCTTGGAGGTTACGGTAGTGATATCAATACTGATTTAACCAGGCTGATCGAAACTATTCTGGTCGATACCGATATTGCCAGAATTCGACTTGGCTCCCTGGAACCCTGGGAACTGAATGATGGTTTTTATTCAGTGTTTGAAAACCCACGACTGATGCCGCATTTGCATTTACCCATGCAGAGCGGATCTGATTCGGTGCTGCAACGCATGGCCAGACGTTGCAAAACGACCACGTTTCAAACGATGGTCGAACGTATGAGAGCGGATATCGCTGATTTGAATATCACAACCGATATCATTGCCGGGTTTCCGGGAGAAACTGAATCAGAATGGCAACAGACTCTGGATTTTGTTGAGACCTTAAAATTTGGAGATATTCATATCTTTCCTTATTCACCCAGAACCGGTACACGCGCAGCAGAATTACCCCATCAAGTTGAGGTTGCAGTGCGAAAATCAAGAGCCAGACAGCTCGCTGAGCGAGTCAGAAAAGATAAAATCAATGCGATGAATCGCATGTTGAATCAAACTGTTCCTGTACTCTGGGAAACTGAAAAGAGACTGGATGCGCAGGAACACAGTGTTTTGTTTGGTTATACGCCCAATTATTTTCGGGTTGGTATCAAAAACAATACATCAGATTTAATTCACACAAATACCATCACAACTGTCGAACTGGCAGCCTTGTCTTCTCAAAATGATTTTTTGTGGACAACACCTGTAGACTAATGATTACAGGTGTTTCTTTCACGACATGACAAATTCCTGCATATCCCTTGCTGTACAACGTTCACCCTATTCACAGCAGAATCAGAAGAGCATGGATATCATCAAGTCTGCTGCTGAATCCACCAGCCAGGATTCACTGAATTTCTGATCATCTTACCGGGTTTACGTTAAAATCGATAAAGCCACAAACCAGACGTTTGTGTTCAAGTCGTAGTCCCGTCAATCTAAATTCACAAATACACGTAGAGTGAATGCTTCTTGCGATGACCTCAGTTTGAGAAAACCAGACTGTGGTCATGTGAAAAGCAGTGCATGCTACACATCAATTATATTTTCGTATGATTGCCTGAAGTTGAATGCTTTATAAGAAGCACTGATTAAGTTAATCAATAGACTGTTATTCAATCTGTAAAAGTATTTTTGTTGTCAATTCAGGCACTATGTCTGTTTGAAAATACTTAAAAAGAGAGATCGGTCACATTGGTGCCAGTTGACACGGGTTTATGTGATGTATTTTCTAAATTAAGCGTGAATTAAAAAATCAATTTGAACTGTGTCAAGGTTTTTGAATAGATTTAAAAAAAAAGACTTAAGAAAAATTTAAGTTTTTTTTTTGAAGTTTTTTTTTAATTGTTAAATTTCGTCAAAAAAAACAATAACATGTCTTGTTAAGTCTGATCCACAATCGCAACTCGATACACCATCAATGTCATTGTCCAGGCCTCAAAATAATCGCCATTTAATTAAATTAGGCAATAAAATCAATAGCATATATCGTTTTCCTTGCGTCACCTTGAATTCTAGTCCTGTCTTCCTACACTTCAGTCATTGAAAATCTTTTTTATGAGCTGATAGATCTGCTGTGTCCTTTAGTGTCAAGTCAAATCATGTTCAGATCTCTAAAAACAGGCTTTCTAAATATATCAATCCGGTCTTCATGATTGTGAGGCACTGAGGTTGATTGAATGTCAGAGGTTTTAAAAATGAAAATCAAGGATTAAGCCAATGGGTAATATATTTAAACGATTAGTCGAATCGATGATGGAACAGTATGGCACCGTTTTGGTTGTCATGGGCATCGTCGCATGTTCAAGTTATTACGTTGTGTTTTCCAACTTTAAGGATCAACAGGGAGATTCCTCTTTGATTCGAATGGCTGGGGAACAAAGTAAATTGATACAAAGAACCAATTTTCTGGCCTCACAGCTGTTTTTGACCCAGGAAAAAAACGAAGTCCAGAAGTTAAAAAAGAATATCGGTAACAACCTGGTGCGTATCGGTGACAATAATGAGCGATTGAGTCACGGTCAGAAATATGTGATTGAATACGGCAGGCCAACCTATATCGAAAATGCATTGACACCGGATCAATACAACATTTTTTTCAGCAAACCTTTCCGGTTAGATACCAATACGCGTAACTATATCAAAACCATCAAATCGTTTGTGGCTTTGCCTGCAGATGAATTAAATCCTCAAAATCCAGTTGTCAAGGAGTTTGCCGAACTTGACTTGAAGCCACTGAGTGAAGGTTTAGATAAGTTCTCCACAATGCTGCAGCAACAAAGTGAAGCGAAAATCAATCGCGCGATTGACTTACAGAACATTATGTTCATCGTGATGATTTTGAGTTTAATTGTCCTTGGTCAGGCGCTACTTCGTCCTTTGGTATCCAAACTCAAGGAGAGTATGAAAAAAGCCCAGTCTGAGCAGGAGTTTACAGATACTCTGATTAATACAGCACAGGCGTTGATTATTGCGGTTGATAAAGAAGGAAACATTATCAACTTTAACCATTTTGCCGAAGAAACAACAGGCTGGTTTAGTGAAGAAGCTTTGGGTCTAAATTTTTTCGAAAAATTTATCGCGCATTCAGACCGTGAACAAACACAGACGATGTTTGACACGATGATGAAAAGTAAAGACCAATTGAGTCAGGAACTGGAAACTCAACTGGTTATTCGTAGTGGTGAGCTACTCGATATCATGTGGCACAACATGGTCATCATGGATTCCTCTACAAAAGAGCCGACTCTTTTTCTGGCAACCGGCATTGATATCACAGAACGTAAACTTTCCGATCAAAAACTTCAGGAAGCACATGCCAGCCTTGAACATTTGAGTGAACGTTTGCAGTCGGAAGTTAACCTGGCGGCAACATTACAAAAAGTGATGATGGCGAATCCGATGATCGATCTACCCGGATTGCATGGTCAGGCAAAAATGGCCACATCCAGTGAGGTTGGGGGTGACTACTACGATTATTACGATATTGATGGTACTGAATCAGTTGTTCTGGTCGGAGACGTGAGTGGTCACGGTGTTGCTGCGGGAACGATGGTGAGTGCTGCGAAAGCCGGTGTTTCATCACTGATCCATAAAGGGATAACCAATCCCAGTGCCATTCTGCAAGGTTTGAACGAGACCATGTTTGAAACAGCTCAACAGGAGTTGTTGATGACGATGGCCTGTATTCAACTTGATGCGAAAACCGGTCAAATGAAGTTTGCCAACGCCGGACATGTTCTGCCGTATCTTCGACATAAGGAAAGCCGTCAATGGGAAATGATCGAAGCCGCCGGTATCCCTCTGGGGCAGAATCTGGAAGCTGATTATCAGGCAACTGAAGCTGAAATTCAGATGGAAGTTGGTGATCGCCTGTTCCTGTTTACTGATGGTCTGGTTGAAGAAGAATCTCCACTGGGAGAAGCATTTGGCTACGAACGTCTGGAAATGATTCTGGATACCTACGGTGATGCAGAACCGGAAGTGATTTTCGAACAACTGAATGTTGCTTTGAAAGCACATACCGGGCGTGACGGATTCGAAGATGACATTACTTTCGTCATCATGAACCATACTGATCGTGTCACCGTGTCAGCAACGACAACAAACGATGCTGAACCAAGCGATATCATTCGAATCACCGATGCTGTCTATCGTCAAGGTTCACACGCAATTCCGCGTATTTCACGTCAGTATCTGGCGATGTTTCCTGAAGGAGACTTTGCCGATCTTCTGCCACGCTTCAGACAAGATGGGATTTGCCGGGTATTACCGAAAAATGACCAACTCTGTCATCGCCTGGGCTGGAGTCGTTTCATGAACCAGCATCACCAGGGTGTGGATGATGATTTATATGCACTGTTGCCTAATGAATCAAACAAGAGACAGTTTCAACTGACGCATACTGAAGACAAGGCTTTCATTATGGAAGAAGTGTTTGCCTGGTTATCCGAGCAAGACGGAATTCGGGAAGACTATATCGAAAGCCTCAATGTGTTGCTTGACGAAATGCTGGAAAACGGACTTTACGCCGCACCGCGTGATGGTCGAGATACTGCGTATTACCAAAAAGGTGAAGTGCGCGAACTCGATAAAATCGAGGAAGTTCGGGTTGATGTTGCTTTCAATGGCAATACTCTGGGGCTGATGGTAACCGATAACTGGGGAACCCTGACACCAGCTGTATTTATGAGAAGTCTGTCGCAAGCCATGCAAAATGGAGTGAAAGCAGGCACTGGTGGTGGTGGTCTGTATATGATGTGGAGATTGTCCGACTATCTGCAAGTCAGAGTGCATCCACATAAACGAACTCAGATAACTATTCTCTGGGATATGAGTGAAGAATTTGAGCTGAATTTGAATACCGGCTTTCAATTCCTGAATCATGCAGAGGAACAAGAAGAGGTACTGAACTAATGGTTAGCACACAAACAATCAATGAAACTGAAACATTTCGAATTGAAATTGTTTCATCGTCAGATGACAACACAAGCATAATTGATTGCATAGGCTCAATCGATGTTCATGCTGAAGCGGTTTTGGATCAAATGGCGCAATCAGCGCATGACTACAAGACCAATATTCATCTTGATTTCAAAAATGTCGAGCGTGTCAATTCAATGGGCTTGTCGTTATTACTGAAATTGTTTGACATCTGGGAAACAGCAGGCAAGAAAGTCAACGTATTGAATCTGAATCGTATGACCAGCATGTTGTTCAAAATTACCGGACTGGGCCGTTTTATGGAAGGTGGCTCAGGGAAGAAAGGTAAGTCGTCATCAGTTGATCCTGTTGCTGCGCCTTTCAATGCCGGGAATCAGTCAGAGAAGCAAGCGGAAACCAAACCTTCTGCGAATGCAACAATGAAGTTTATTGCGAATCTGCAAACCGGACAGCAACTCAGTGGCTGGTACATGTTCAATACCTTTTTACAACGCAAGCTGGAAAAGGCGATTCACCTGGAGCAACCCAAACTGGGTGAAGACCTGGCCCATATGCAGACAGATATCCTGTTTTCCAAGCCGTTTGATGCATGTACCTTGATTCAAAAGAATGGTTTTGTGCCATTGGCTCGACCGACAACGGAAGTGGATGAAGTCGTTATCTTGATGCGAGAGGACGATGACAGGGATTTAAAAGACCTGAAAAAGCCAAAAGTTGTCACGGCATCCCAGAACAGTTTTGTGTATATTTTGGGACGCTCGCTGTGTGATGAAAACGACATGGACTCCGAGTCGTTTGACTACACCTTTGCTGGTAATGAAATCAAAGCCTTGCAAATGATGTTGCGCAAGCAGGCTGATGTCTTGTTTATCCTCAAGAAGACGTATGATGGATTGTCTTCATTTGCCAGGGGATCAACTCGCGTCGTTGACGAAAGTGAAACCAATTTTGCTTTTCACCTGTTCTGTGCGGCACCTTATGTTGCTGATTCACATGCATCGTTCCAGGATGTTCTGTTGAGCATGCATAATGATGAGCAGGGCCAGCAAATTCTCAAAGATATTGAAATTGATGGCTGGTGCAAACCTGAAGAGGGTGAGCTGCAAATGCTTAAATTATTGTTTAATCAATATGTAAAACTTTAAACGTCACCAGCGGTCCTGCTGAAATTGGCCCGTTTTGAGAAAATCCATTGTGTTGGACAAGGATTGACTCAAAGCGGGCCATTTTTTTGAGGCTTTTTTTATCTGTAGATTATTTAAAGACGTATTTATGTGATGAGGGTCACTTGTTTATACAGTCGAGTGGCGCTTAAATTGATAATTGGGTTGCAAAAACATAGATTTATTTAAGTTACCCATGATTTGATCATGCAATATAAGTAGAGTTCTCTATACTTATTCATACAAGATAAACAGATTTGATCGATATGAAACAAAAACACCAGGATAATAAGTTTTCTGAAATGGATCTTCCTTGGGAAGGTGTATTTGAAAGAGCTCGTTTTCGTAAATTGCGATTATCCAGGCGTTTAAATGCAGAATCCAGTTACGAGTTTCTTTGTCGCCAGATTCAACGCTATCCCAAAAAATTAGCGTTTCATTTTTGCCGAATCAAATATGCGATAAAAATGAAAGATAGTGAGATTCTCTATGCTGCAGTACTGGATTTATTTTATGTGCTTGATAGTAAGGGAAATTCATTACGAAAAAAAATTCTTGATAATGTTGGTAATTTGATGAATGAATCTCATCGAACACATTTACAGCGAGTTCTCAATGGTGATTTATCATCCAGACATTTACCATTTTCATCACGCTCTATATTGCACGATGGGGTCAAGCATGAGGATTCCATAGAGTTATTTGATACCTCTGTAAAAGCACAACAGTCTGTTCTGGATCCGGTTAATACAGCTCGCATGTGTCTGGAGGCCGGGCAATTGGATCAGGCCCAGGAAATTCTTGAATCACAACTCGAGATTGAGCCGGAACGAGCGGAAGTCAGAAGAGATTTACTGGAAATTTATTGTGCCACCAAGGATGAGCATGGTTTCAAGACAAGTTATCAAATTCTTGAAATTCGTGGTCATCTCGATGAAGAATGGAAGCAAGTTGCTTCCGATTTTGCTATAGCAAGCTGAAGTGAACCTTATGAGTACAGAGCAAACACTAAAAATTAATATACCAGGGGCTAATACAGGACTGGTGAATATTGTTAGAGCATTTGTTCGCCAGCGTTACCAACTGGTTGAAAATGAACAAGCTGATGTGTGTATTATCGATCTTGATTCGCATAAAGCGGATTCAATGTTAGCCAGTATACGGGAACAATTTCCTGTTCGGCCAATAATTGGTCTATCTTTATATGATATTGATGATGATAATATTGTACATCTAAAAAAACCGTTTCGTCCTGACGGGTTGACGCAGGTTTTAGACCAGGTGAAGCTGGATTTAGATGTGCCTCGAATTATTGTCAAAGATAATAACAAAGGGTCACTTAGTAAGGCAGCTAGTGCAGTTAGTGATGTAAAAATAGGTAAACAAAGAGCCATTGCTCAAAATGGTATTATTAACCGCTCTAAAACCGAGTACTATAATCCATCAGATTTTTTGCAAGGTGAATTGATAAAAGCCTATAAAAAGTCAACCGGAGTTGGCTTGAATTTACGTTTGGAAGCCTGGTGGAATCCCATAATTATTTTTCCGGATATTCGTAAGGTTTGGGTTGATGCTGATGATAATCAATTACAAGCATATTGCCGACTTCCTCTGAAAAGATTTGCCAAATTGCAGGAAAGCACTGAGAAAGATGTCAAACTGACTCCTGAACCACTGCTGGACATGAAAAAATATGCAGGTTCATTACAGCCAATGGATGCGTTTTTATGGAAAGTTGCGTGGTGGAATGCTGGCGGCCAGTTGCCAGTTGAGATTTCCGAAAATGATCTGATTTATCTCAAACACTGGCCTAATATTACACGTTATTTATGTCCCGACAATGTTGTTCAAATCTGTGCAATTTTACACCAGGGGCCAGTGGCGGCGCGCCGTATCGTTGATGAAATCGGTTTTGATGCCAAAGAAGTGTTTAGTCTGATCAGCGCGGCAAATTCTCTGGGGTTGATTGTGAAAGACGAAGGCAAGGCGCCGACTGTCAGTGTTGATGTTGCCGAGCCTTCTGAAACCGTGAAACAGGACACCAAGAAAAGAAAACCAAAAAATACCGGATTATTGCGACGTATTTTAACTCACATTAGTAGACGTTAGGCAAAACAATGGGACAACACAAACTAATCTTTACCGGTCCGGTAGGTGCAGGAAAAACTACTGCAATCGCCAGCATCAGTGATGAACCACCGGTTCGTACTGATGAATTGGCTTCTGATATGACCAAACAGCGTAAACCGGAAACCACAGTAGCGCTGGATTACGGTGTCATGCATCTGCCGGGAGATGAGAAGCTGCATTTATACGGAACCCCTGGACAGGAACGTTTTGATTTTATGTGGGATATTCTTGCTACCGGTGGTATTGGATTAATGATTTTAATCAACAATAATCGCCCCGATCCACTGAAAGACCTGGGCTTTTTTCTTCAACGGTTTGACACCTTGATCCAATCGACAGCGGTTGGAATCGGAGTCACCCAAAGAGACCTTAAAGCTGATCCTGACATTACCCAGTATCAGCAATTGTTGAAGCAAATGAATATTAAAGCGCCTGTATTCGAGGTTGATGCACGAAGCCGAACCGATGTGTCCTTGCTTGTGCAGGCCTTGTTGTTCACTCTGGATCCAGGGTTAAAACCTGAAATGGAAAATGAATATGTCGAGTCTAAAACTGCGTGATAACGTATTTCTTGAGGCGACACCAGCCGGTGTGTATTACGCCGTATCGGAAGCGGAACAAACTGCTCCACGTCGATTATTGAGTAATTTACTAGGTTGTTCCAGTAC
>JAHZJL010000284.1 GCA_022600935.1 Gammaproteobacteria bacterium | reverse complement strand
TTGCTAATTCCTGGGTACCCTGAATAACAGCTTCAACCTTTGGCTTTCCTTCCCGAATCAGACGAAAAGCATTGTCGGAGACCACAATTGCATTATCAACCACCATGCCCAGCGCGATAATCAGCGAGGCGATTGCAAATTGTTCTAATTGAACACCAAAATGGGGCACAATGGCAAAAGCACAAATCATCGAAATCGGCACTGCCGCAGCCATAATTAAAGCCGGACGCCAACCCATTGCTACTAGTGCGACCATCAGGACTATGAACACGCCTTGAAGCAGGTTGGTCTGGAAATCTTTAATTCGGCTATTAACCTGTCGTGGCAGATCGTTGACTCGAGTCAGTTCAATATCAGGTGGCAGACTGTGTTCCTGGAGCCGGTCGATAACCTCATCGACTGCTTGGCTCATTTCAACAACGTTGTTCCCACTTTTCATTGAAATACCCAGCACCAAAGATTGCTGGTGAGCATTGCCGGAACGAGTCAGACGCGTCAACGTACGGGGTGGTTCTTCATAGCGTCGATCAATACTCACCGGCAAATCACCAAGGCGTACCGGAAGGTTGCCGTCAACCCGACCAACCACCAGGTCATTCAGTTGATTCACTGTTGTAAATTCACCGGTTGGGTTAATCGCATAGCGTGCCTGGGCCGTATCCAGTTCACCACCGGGTTGAACAATATTCCTGGCTGCGAAAAGTTGTTTCAGTTGGCTCGCAGTCAAATTGATCTTGGCCCAGTCCGCACTATCCACTTCGACGTAAATGCGTTCCGGTTGTACACCCCAAAAATCCACACGTGCAACTGAGTCGATAAGCTCAACCTCATCCTCGATCTTCTCGGCAATCAGCTCTAACTTGCGAGGCCCATAGCTGTGTTCTATCGATTTTTTACCAGATACAGGAATTTGATAGATAGCAATAACAATCTCGTAGACATCACCAAAATCTGAGTTAACGATAGGGGTCTGTGCACCGGGTGGTAACCTGGCTTGGAGAGCACCAACCTTGGCACGCACCTCGTCCCAGACCTGATCGGTATTGGTTACGCTATCAGCAGTCGTCACTTGAATCACCGATAGACCGACCCTGGATATGGATTCGACAGTCTTCACTTCGGTTATTTCGGTGATGACCTTTTCTAGCGGGTCAGTGATGAGTTCTTCGGTTTTGGTCGCAGTCGCGCCTGGCCAACTGGTAATCACCAGGGCATCGCGGATGGTGATTTCCGGATCCTCACGGCGTGGCATGGTAGAAAAGTTGAACAACCCGGTAACAAACAACACACCGACAAATGCAAGTACAATTGGTCGATAGTTGAGTGCGAAACGGGGCAGATTCATGGCGTCAGATTTTCGTGCCCAACAATGCTAAGCGGCTGACTATCAGAAACATAATGCACCCCACTGATGATCACCTGGCTACCGGCTTTAATCCCGTTGCCTTCAATTCGACGCAGCTCGTGGTGGGTTTCGTGGACAGTTACTTTTGTCAAACGCGCCTGATTGTTCTCCACCAGGAAAACCACATGTTGATTATCAACTACTGTAATCGCATTCATGGGGACGTAAAAACCTGTTGGAGTGGCATCCATCTGAAACTGCACCGGCACCAGATCACCGGGGCGCAGCAGCCATTGGGCTCGTCCAATAGCGAGACCTGTTAAGTGTTCTTTTTTAGGTTCAATGACAAGAAAGTCACCTTCCTTAAGATCACCACTTGCATGCAAACTTCTAAAGTTCCATTTGATAACGGTAAAGTAGTCATCACCAAGCGTCACTTCCACTTTTTGCGGAATATGTTTCCCAACTGCGCTGCGCTGTGCGCCTGGATGAAAGCTCACCCCGGGCAGACGGAAAACATAGGATTTTCCATCCTCGTGAAAGATGCTCTCACCATGCACAAAGAGTTTTCCTCCCTCACCTTGATAGCGTCTGACCACGGGTAGATAGTCGATAACGACAGGCAAGCCCTTTGTTTCAGGGACAATCTGGTGAACTCGACGGCGCTGGTTACGAACGATAAGATCAATGCGAAACGTGCGCGTATTCTTTTCTGCCACCGCGCCTTTCTCGTAAACGATGGCATTCACCAGAGTCGGTTCACCCTCTGGATTAATCGGATCTTTTGGGTAGAGAATTGCGCGATTACCGGTCTGAATGCGCCGATCCTGATCAGCCGACACGGCGACTTGGACCTGGATGGGATCCATTAAACTTAAAGTCACCACCGCCTTCCCCGCATCGACCACAGCGCCTTGGCTGACACGGATTTGAGTGACTCGACCTGAGAATGGTGCTAAAAGATGACAATCTGCCAGATCTTTTTCAGCGCGATGCAGGGTTTCTTCTATTTCACGAATCAGTGCAGTGCGCTGGGCTTTGCGAGCGACCATCTGATTATATTGGCTATCGGCATTTTCAACTGCCTGAGAACTGCCTGCACCTTGTTTGAAAATTCTCTTTTGACGATCCAGGGTCTGACGAGCAAGCTTCAATTCGGCAAGTGCATCGTTTAAGTCGTGTTGAGCAGCATTTAAACGAGCTTGCAGCGCATTTACCTGCAAGCGGTATCGAGTGTCGTCCAGTTTTGCGATGAGTTCGCCGGGTCGAATCAGTCTACCGTCTGCATCAAGAACGGGGCCCTCGACTTCCTTGCCTTCATCGAGAACCCAGAGCAGTCGCCCTGCCACCTCGAAACCAACTTGCTCCTCTCGATACAGGCTAACTGATCCGGTTAAGCGCGAATCACCGGCAAAGTCACGTTCCTCAAGCTCAAGAACAGTCACAGGACGAGATTTCATGACAGAACGCTCATCGACTGAATCCACATTGCATGCTGTCAGGGATACCGCGATGACAGTAAGCAAGCCTAACACAATCAGACGCAAGACCTCTTGGCTCGTAAAATATCGAACAACGAGACCATATACATCTTCTGTCAGGCTCTGTTTTTTCATGGAGAATTTATGTGTCGAACATGCTCCGTTGACTGAAAATACCACGTTTCCCTAACATAACTGATACGCTTTGCTTTATAAAGCTTAAATGTTGTTCTCTTTCGCAAATAAAATTTGAACACACTCATCCATTTAAATAAACAAAATGAAACGGAATCAAAGCTAATGTCTCTGGCATTCAGAGAATCTGTTCTAACATGCGTTTGATATCGTCATTTCCCTTGATAATGGAATACAAGTTTTCATAAATTGAAAACACTGCATGTGATTAATGAATGCTTTAGTGTTTCGTTATTGGCTTCAACAACATCGTTAAAGTATTTCATCATGGTTGCCAAAGACAATAACCACTTATCTTACATGCCCCATACTTGACATTGTGACTCTGCTGAATCAGAAACTCTAGGAAACATGAAGTATGCTACTGGAAATGCACCGCGAAATTGAGTAATAAAACAGAAAACCGGATGTCGAAATCCCTGTCCATTTCAAGGCTGCTGAATAGTCTTTCAATACTGTTTGTTGCTTGATTTGAGACATTTCACTGGAATGGAAAAACTATTCTACATCATCAACTATCTATTGATTTGTGACTGTGCCTGCTGAAAAAAATGAGCCCTGTAATGCTTCAATCAGACAGATCGAAGTACGATAAGCAGACCTAGACAATTTCAGCTACCCCCTATCCATAAAAAGAAAGCCCTGCAAAACAGAGCTTTCAAATTCAAGTCATCTTAAACAATGACTTGTTAATTGCATCCATGCGTCACGACTGACAAGTTTACAATTCAGTCATATGTCGAGTCATGGTCTGTCAAGTGTCAAACGATACTGGCACAATTTAATATTCGATCAGGCATGTTTTGATTGAGTGCGGCGAACTCCGAACAACCCAACCAAAGCGCTGCCGAACAACCAGACTGCAGCCGGAATTGGCACTGCATTAATCTGACCTTGAAGTACTGGATTTCCAGTTACAATTCCTGAAAAGCGGATTCTGTAATCACCATTTGCAAGGACTTGATTGAAACCAAGCGTTGTACCAAGATTTGCTGGCAATACAGAGACAAGAAGATCAGTCACCAGAGCATTTGCGCTGTCAAACAACTGGGCAGTCAGATTGGAAACCGAACCAGTACCACTGTTAAGTGACAGGTTGGCATTCACAACTGAAGCAGACAGTCCGGGAGACGCATTCAAAGTAAAGGTAGCATCCAGCGGCAGAGCCAAGGCGCCACCGCCATCTGTAGTACCCAGAACCTGTTCAAAAGTCGCGACCGGTCCACCTGGTACAATCGGATTTGGTGAAAACGCTACGCTTGCGGCCCAGGATGTTGATGAAAAACTCAATACCGCAAACAACAGAACGATTTTTTTGACATTCAACATAATGTATTCCTCTATCGTTTTAATTATCAATTTTACAATCAGGCTATTTATAGAGCTGATTGACAAGGAATATGCAAATGTCAGTCCTTCTTGTGTTTAATTAATCGTTTCAATCACTTACTTAACATGGGTACCTTTTTAATACATCAAATGCTTGACATGCGGTCATTTATGTAAAAATTTCTGAGACACACCACCTTTTTTCAAGATAAGTATCAATCAGTTCATAGTGACAACCCGGTCTTTTCCAGGAATGGATTTGAAAATATGGCTCTCTCTTTCTGTCCAAGCAAACTGTGCCTGGCCTCGATCCATTGATCGACGGCATTGCCGTACATCGATTTTACGGTTTGAGCGTTTAATTCATTGAGTTTACCCCAATGCACAGTGAACGGTATATTCCTGTCATCTAACTGTTGCCAGACATTTCTTAAAAATGCCATGGATTGATCAGAGTAGATGCTGTCAACTTCCAGAATCGCACACTCATTGAACCGCGTAAATGCAAGCAATGCGGGAGAACCCTTGGCATATCTTAATGAAATCAGGCCGGGAAACAATGCACTATGATTGTCATGCGCAGCATACGCAGCTTCGAGCGCTTTTTCAGCATCGGTCAAAGACACGGCCATCGCTGCACTCAATGTTTTGCCACGTACTGTTTCACTGCTGAATATCTCGCCCAGAGTTCCCCATTTGGGACCAGGCTCCTGAAACTGTTCTGCAACCGACTGGTTAATCTGGGAACGTATCAGATTGGCTGGCAATTGGTCCAACACCCGACCAATCACAGCTAACGCACCATCTCCCAAACCCGGCTCATCGGTTTCCCGTTCAGGATGCGGGTAATCCGGCCTGTAAGGCCGTTTGTACATCACTTTTACATACGGATCGCGTTTGTCGGCATTGGGATTAAAGATCACTTCAAAATGATAAGGTCGTTTCTTTACCGGTAATTGCAGAGAGGAAAAGTTCAGTGTGTTGATGGCCTTTATCATGGCCTGGTCATACGGTAGCTTTAACTGGTAAGACTCAAGCAGAAAACGCCTCTCGGTTTCAACCATCACCCCGTGAATAAACCCAAACGCGCCAAAACTGACTAAAGCAGCATTAAACAACTGATCATCCTGAATTCGTTCTGCCTCCAGTTTATTGGCAAAATCCGCGACAGTGACAGGATAGGATTTTCTCTCCAGCCAGATATGACGATCTTTAGCAACAATAATATGTAGCCCGACCACAAATTCCTGAAATGCACCAAAATCAATTCTCGATCCATGCGTGCCCGTGGAAAATGCCCCAACAACTGTCTGGCCATTACTGGAGCCGGAGGTTTTTAATGATCGCTTGTTCGCTTTTAAATATCGATTTAAGCGGGTAATCGAGTTACCACATTGGATAAAAAACAGATTGTTCGGATTACCCTGATAGTCGGCACTGAGTCTCTCCGGCTTAATCCTGAACCTGAGCCGTAACGGCTTGGTATTCACCAGAAAATCATCACTGACACTGATGTCAGATAAAGACCACCCGCCGCCCAGTGCATGCAACCGTTTATTATCAGCTTCAGCTTTTGCAATCAGCGCTTGAAACGCTTTAGTGGTGGCATGATAGGTTTCCAATTTGTCATCGAGATCAGGATTCCAGATTGTATAAATCCCGCCAATCTTCTGATCCACAGTCTGATGCCGGTTTTCCCAACGGCTGCGCGGTGAAAAATCTATGGTGTCAGGGAGTTGCCCGTTTGACATATCAACCTCCTCTCAGTCTTCACGGTCACTTACTCTTAGAAGTGTGCCGCTTTAAATCATTCCATCATCGTCGCTGTCATTTGATGATTTTTCCGCACAACGCCAATCAATCTCCATTGGCGACCAGATACCAAGTGTTATCACAGTTAACAAGGAAAAACCAAAATTGGATTGTATATAGACCTCATCCAGCGCATTGCTTCGACAATTATTAGCGACAACCGCCTGAGGTGAAACCATCAATCCCCAAAACAACGAATGAACCATCTCTGTTTCAGGCTCTGTGACAGGGTCAGGATGCTTAACCTGCACTCGATATCCATAACAACCCTGGAGCAAACATAAAATTGACAACATAATAATTAAATGCCGAAAAAAACTATGAGCCATGACAAACCTCCAAAATCCCGGGAAATTCGCTTGTAACTAAAGCAGCGTTCGCGTTGAATTAAGCAGAATTAGTCAAAATAAACCTGGATGACGCTGCAATGCGATGATTATTGATTCTACGCCTGAATTTGATCGATAACAGTAAATAATCACAATAATGTGAATATTCACATTTCACTGAATTATCAGTCTTTGTCAATCATCTATTGACAGTATGATTATGGTAAACCGACTCATTTAGCGACTAAGATTGACAGCAAAGTTATTGGCTTGCTCTAGATTAAGACTTATGCTCAATAACGCTGATGCTTTTAATTGCCGAATCCCCTTCTTCCGTACTTGCCGGTATTGTGCAGTCCAGGTAAATATAGGAATCGTTTGGACGAGTGATGACAGCATTGCCAATCCACAGAGTGTCTGACCCAGTTCCACTGCTTCGGATTGAACTTGAATGATCATAAGACCTGCCACTTAGTCGTCGACTTCTAACCCTGCAAACGATATCTTCCTGGGGGTGGTTGTCGGCATAATAAATTCCAATTCCACCTGCCCCTAAACGGTTTGCCACATTGTCCCTGAGAATCGGGCACACAACAGATAATCTCTTGTTTGGTTGTGTGTTGATGACATAACCCATATCTGTATAAACCGCAGCCTCCTGATACAGACCGGAAGTATCACGGCAAACAGACCCAGGGAAATACTTGGCATCATACTCTCCTCTTTCTGCACCAGACACATTGCCTGCTGTCAATACCAAGCAACAAATGCTTAACAATAAGGTGGAGATGACAGATGTCTTTAAACTTTTGCGCTGTAGAATTCTCATAACTGCTTCCTCTCAGATAAATTCATTACAAACTACGTGTAGCACCATTTATAAATTTTCAGAACTTGTCGAACAACATTTCATGATCATGAGATCAGTGACGCATACCATTCTGATATCTAAAATGATTCCTGCACTGGCAGACTAGGGATTTTCATAAACTCGCATGGAGATTATTCTTGAACCATCAGCGGAAAAATCTGTATTTGTTTTATACTTCGGAATAACACATTGAAGTATTGCCAGGCTGTTGGTTAATTCATTCGCTGTCAGCTTAAACTCCATAAACGTACGACCCGGCCCAATATTAGAATCCTCATATTTTTTTGGAGTATCACTTCTGCGTCCATCCAGACCTCTCGATTCAAGTCGGCACTTGATACTGTGTCGATCCGCATTGACAACATTAACCTGCACTTCAATTCCCTTACCATCAGTGTTATCACGAATCAATGGGCAAACAATCTCAAGCTCATTGTAATAACTTGGATTTTCAATTGATCCATCAGGTCCAAATTCAATATGTCTTTCATTTCCAAAAACTGAATTCCCGGGTAAAAAACAAACTGCAGCCGCTGAATAATATTTAATATCCATTTCACCGCTTTCCACTGCGATAACTGAATCCGCGCTAAAAAAAACGACCAATACAGTCAAAACCACAGTATTTTGATATGTTCGAATACGTTTTAATAATTTCATTTTTTTATCCTCAAATTGAATGCAACGTTTAACCTTGAAGCTCTCTCGTCACTCGACAACCGAGAATGAAATAATACTGGATGCTTTACCCTGGTATTTTCCGGGCAGCGTACAATTCAATGTATAAAATGATGAACTGGTACTTTTTAGAATTGGATAATCCATCCAGAAACTACCTTTACCGACACCATTTTCCAGCCTGTTACTACGATAATGATCAGATCTTTCCTGAACAGAATCCTTGTAAGCATCCCAGCTGGACACATAACACAACACATCGCGGTACCGGTAAGGATGTTGATCTTCGTAATAAACAACCAGTCGTTTAATACCGTTTACTGATTCCACGTTGTCACGAACAATCGGGCATACCACATCGACTGAATAATTTATATTTCGGTTTTCAATAGCGCCAAAACCGTTATATTTACGGTCGTTGATTAAATCCCACTGTTGAAAAACACAAGCTGACCCTGGATAGGTTTTCTCATCGCTTTGACCATATTCTTGAGCTCTGGCTTGACTTGAAACCAGGCTAACAAAAATTACTATTAAATAGAGATAATTCTTCATTGCTTCCAGAAAATTCATAATATGTTCCTCAAATTCATAAAAAACATTTCATAAAACCAATTAGTTGTCTTTCAGTACATGTTGTTAAAGTAACTGTAAACCGAACTCAATCTGTTTTTTAGAAATGTATAAAGCTCTATCTTTACTTCATAAAAAAGCATGGATTGTGCCAATGATTGAATTTACTACTTATTAATTTTTAATCATTGATTTATAATGGCTTTTATAAAACCCCTTAATGAATTGAAATTGATGAATTCAGAAAGATTCGCGAAATATCGTAGCTGACGCGATATTTCATAACTTAGATTCATGAATAAAGCGACAACACCAATTTTTCGTTCAATCGCTTTTTTAATTGAGAATTTTGATCTGGAAGATCAATCGAATTGAATGGGTTTAGAAAATCAAATTGAATAGAGGAGGCAAATAGACAGAAAAAGATTTGCAAGTCTATTAGATGAGGAATAACAAGAAGAAAAAGGAAACAAAGAGGGATGCTTACTTTTTCCTGATTACCTATGAAACTCAGATAGCTTGAAGGACTGACTGGATTCTAACTAATTGATTTTGTGTAATGGTCTTTTCGCTTGTTAGAAGTCCGTTCTTAAAACTCATGAAATAGGTGTTTATAAATTAGAGTTAAAAATCAGAAATCGATTCATCAACCTAAGCCATTGTTTAATAGAAGATAACTGCTTTAAGATTTGACTGAGTTTCATAGGTAATCAGGTATATCTATGACTTAGATTAGCAATTTTCAAACATTAGTATTGGAGTTGCTATAGATTATAGATATGGCAGTTACACGGTTTTTTAAGATTCAGTATCACTTTGTATTTGCCACAAAATATCGTTATGAGATGCTTAAAATGACGTTGGCTTAAAAGTAAGAGAATTAATTCGTCAGATGTTCGAGGCATTTGAGATTCAAATATTAAAGGGAGTTGTCAGTAAAG
>JAHZJL010000283.1 GCA_022600935.1 Gammaproteobacteria bacterium | reverse complement strand
GGAACATCACTCCAATATTGTACCCTGGCAGATGTTATGCAAAGATATCGGCGCTACTTTAAAAGTCATTCCAATCAATGAACGGGGCGAACTGAATCTGGATCAATTTGAACAGCTCCTGACACCAAAAACCCGTCTGCTTGCAGTGGCGCATATGTCAAACGCACTGGGAACCATCAACCCGGTTAAGCACATGATAGATACAGCACATCAACACGGAATACCGGTCCTACTGGATGGCGCACAAGCCGCACCGCATATGGCAATCGACGTCCAACAGCTGGACTGTGATTTTTATGCATTATCCGGGCATAAACTCTACGCGCCGAGTGGAATTGGAGTGCTTTATGGCAAACAGCAATTACTGGACGCCATGCCACCCTGGCAAGGTGGAGGTGACATGATTCGTCGTGTTACCTTTGAAGACACTGACTATGCGGCGTTGCCGTACAAATTTGAAGCCGGAACGCCAAGTATCGCTGATACCATCGGACTGGGCGCAGCGCTTGACTACATCAACGAAATCGGGCTTGATACCATTGCCCGACATGAAGCTGAACTGTTGAACTACTGTCAGCAGCGTGCCACTGAAATCCCCCAGCTCAGAGTAATCGGAACAGCCCAAGACAAAGGCGCTATCTTTTCATTTGTCCTCGAAAAAATTCATCCTCACGATATTGGTACTGCACTGGACCATCTCGGCATTGCCATTCGTGCCGGCCACCATTGCGCCATGCCTGTTATGGATTTCTATCAGGTTCCGGCAACAGTGCGCGCTTCATTCGGTGTCTACAATACCCGCCACGAAGTCGATCTACTCATTGACGGAATCAAACAAGTGATTGAGGTATTCGGCTAATGCTGCAAGACGACATGCGCAGCCTCTATCAAGAGGTAATCTTTGACCATAATCGCAATCCGCGAAATTTTCATGTCATGGAAGACGCCAATCGCGTTATCGACGGCTACAATCCACTGTGCGGCGACAGGCTGACCTTGTACCTGAAAATTGATGACAACGACATCATCAGCGATGCCAGCTTTCAAGGTGAAGGCTGCGCGATCAGCACAGCCTCAGTGTCACTGATGACCGACCTGATCAAAGGCAAGACTGTTGACGAAGCAGATCAACTGTTCAAACAGTTCCACCAGATTACCACCACCCATGATGAAGATATTCAACTGGAAACCCTGGGCAAACTGGCCGTTTTGGCAGGAGTGCGTGATTATCCTAGTCGCGTCAAATGTGCAACACTGGCCTGGCACACCCTGAATGCTGCAATAAAAAACGAAACAACAACTGTGACAACTGAATAAGTGTTCAGATATTTATGGTTAGAGTGCACTGCTAGCAGATAAAACGGTGATGCTTTACAGCAAAAAATAAATCTGACACTGTTATCATCGTGTAGTTCGTCAGATAAATTGATGATTGAATCATGAATCAAGTAATTGCCTGATTCGTTTTGCTAATTCATATTGAGTATACGGTTTGTCGAGTAAGTTGGCTTTAAAAATTGCTTGTCCATTTCGCGCGACAGCAGCTTCTGAAAACCCTGAAGTGAGTAGTATTTTAAGTTTCGGGTCATAAATTTTTGCCTGCTCGGCCAGTTCATAACCATTCATTCCACCTGGCATGACAACATCACTGAATAACAGATCAAATTTTGATTGCTCTGACAAAACCTCCAGCGCCTGCAATCCGTTGAGTGCGGTAAACACCTGATAACCCAGACCTTGTAATGATTCTCTGGCTATCTTGATTAGTTGTTCTTCATCATCGACAACAAGGATAACTTCATTTCCTGTTGGTAATTCCCGGTCTTCCTGCTCAATGGTATTGTCATTTTCGATTTGTACACTGGCTCTAGGTAGATAGATTCTGAATGTCGATCCAATACCCTGCTCCGAATAAAGCTTGATAAATCCTCGGGAACGACTGACAAATCCAAATACCAGTGCAAGGCCCAGCCCGGTTCCCTTGCCCTTGGTTTTGGTGGTGTAAAACGGTTCAAAGATTTTCTCCTGTTGCTCGGGAGTCATGCCCTCTCCGGTATCACTGATAATTAATTGCACATATTGTCCGGGAGCTGCACTGGGATTGATGGAACAGAATTCTTCATCCAACTCACAATTTGAAGTCTCGATAGTCAATTTTCCCCGACCTTCCATAGCATCACGTGCGTTAAGGATTAAATTGATCAATACATCCTCGAATTCACCGGGGTCAATTTCAGTTAACCATAATGAAGTTGAAAACTGAGTTTCAAATTCAACCTGAGGTGTCAGGGAATGAGTTATCAGGCTTTTCATACTTTGTATCATTCGGTTGATATTGACAATTTTGTTATTGGTGGCTTCACTTCGTGAAAACGCCAGCAATTGCCTGACAAGATCAACCCCTCGCTTGCTCACTTGCTGGATTGTCTTGACATGCTCCAAAGCAGGTTGTTCCAGCTCCAGATCTCTTTCCAAAAGGTATAAAGATCCGATGATCACGCTTAAGATATTGTTGAAATCGTGAGCGATTCCTCCAGTCAGTTGACCCACTGCATCCATTTTTTGCGCCTGACGCAACTGCGCTTCCGCTTTGCGTTGATTCGTGATATCCGAAAACACGGCGACCAGGCCACCTTCCGGCATCAGATAACGCCTGATCTCTATGGTCCTTCCGTCAAAAGAGGTTAATTCTTCAACCGGCTTGACCTGCCCATTCCTTAAACGCTCGATATGGTCATTTGCGTGCTGAGCAGGGTCACCAGGGCCAAAAATGCCCAAGTTAGCAACAGCTTTGTAAGCATCAAACAATAAGGTTCCGTGTTTTAAGAATTCTGGAGGAAAGATTTGAAATGATTCGTAACGTTTATTCCAGGCAACCAGCCTGAATTCGTTATCATAGATCGTTACACCTTGATCAATAGTGTCGAAAGTTTTCTCCAAAAACCACTGTGTTTGCTGATATCTCTGTTCATTCAACTGCTCTTCAGACTGGCAATTGATTGTTAACAAAATCTGCGCAGAAACCTTGGATTGGCTGTTATCAACCCCCAACCATTCAAATTTCATTTGTGTGGAGAATTGTTTTCCGTTTTTGGTGTTGATATCCAGGTTGACTTCAAAACAATCAATCTCTTTTTCATCGAAAACCTGCTTTCTCGAATAAAACTGCTGTAGATATTCTGGATGCAAAAGATTTTCAACAGTCAATGATCCAAGCTCAGCCATCGAATACCCCAGGTTGTTGAAAAAAACTGAATTTGCGGAAAGAAACCGGTATGACTCGGTTAAAATCGCTATACAAGATGTACCGTGATCAATCAATGTATTGCCCTTGTTGTTAGATTTATATCAGTTTTGATGCCATTCGTTGTATTGATTCTTTAGTTAATCTGCTTTGTTTTTCCATTAATTGAGTAACGCAATTTCACAAGCTTTCAGATCCATTCCAGACTATAAACAACATTACAGTTGTTGACAATTTTCCAATCCGGTTTAAACCCGCTGCTATTAACAACGCTTAACATCCAGATACAGGCAATAACATATTCCCTGTGTCATCAAAACAACATCAATTCGTAACTCCAACGTCATAAAACTGCCCTAAGCTATGCACAAAAATTGCTGAGGAGTTAATCATGCGATTGCGTTACAAAACCATTTGGTTATCAGATATTCATCTCGGTACTCGTGACTGTAAGGCCGAATATCTTCTAGATTTTCTCAATCACATCGAATGCGAATCCTTATATCTGGTTGGCGATATCATCGATTTCTGGAAACTAAAATCTGGGTGGCACTGGCTTAAATTACATTCTGATGTTGTGTTTGCAGTGTTGAAACTGGCACAGAACGGTACCCGTGTCATTTATATTCCGGGGAATCATGATGAAATATTGCGAGACTACATTGGCAATAGCGTGCAAGGTATCGAAATTCTGGAGAATGATATATATCAGTCTCTTAACGGTCAGTCATATCTGGTGCTTCACGGCGATGAGTACGATGGCGTTGTCTGTAACAACAAATGGCTGGCCTACCTGGGCACGTATGCCTACGATGCCCTGCTGCTCATTAATCGCTGGTTCAATCTGTTTCGACGCAAATGCGGCTTCCCGTACTGGTCTTTATCTGCCCATATCAAACACAGCGTAAAAAACGCGGTTAACTTCATTTACCAATTCGAATCTGTACTTGCTCTTGAAGCAAAAAAGAAGGGTGTGGATGGCATTATCTGTGGCCATATTCATCATGCTGTAATACGTAACATTGATGACACTCTCACATATTGCAATACCGGTGACTGGGTGGAAAGCTGCACCGCATTGACAGAAGATTTAAACGGAAATTCTCCATAATTTACTGGACGGAACAAAGCGTTCACTTACTCGATAACAATCAATCCTATGAAATTAACCCTGATAAGCGACGCCTGGCGACCTCAAATTAATGGAGTCGTCACAACACTCGAACACATTGTCAATCACTTACAAGAGCAAGGCCATGAGATCTTATTGATCACACCTGATCGATTCCCTACATTGCCCTGTCCGACATATCCGTCAATCCGTCTGGCCATGGTTAGTCAGCGTAAAGTCGCTCAACTGATCGAGGAATTCTCTCCACAGTATATTCATATTGCCACGGAAGGTCCGCTGGGTCTTGCCGCGCGAAATTTTTGCACGTCTCGCAAGCTGGCACACACCACATCGCTGCATACATTGTTTCCGGAATATATCAATTTGCGATGCGGAATACCTGTCAACTATGGATACGCCTATTTACGCTGGTTCCATAGCAAAGCTTCATGTGTCCTGGTAACTACGCAATCGATCCGTAATCACTTGCAAGAACATGAAATGAATAATTTGCAGGTTTGGTCACGTGGAGTTGATCTTGAACGGTATCATCCCGATAAAAAAATGCTGATTGACGTGCCTCGGCCAATTTCCATGTATGCCGGACGGGTTGCGGTGGAAAAAAACCTGGATGCGTTTTTGCAGCTTGATATCCCGGGGACTCAATTTGTGGTTGGTGATGGACCGGCTCTGGCATCCTTGAAAACCGCTTACCCGAATGCTCGTTTCGTTGGTGTTAAAACAGGTGAGGAACTGGCAGGTTATCTGGCCTCAGCAGATGTGTTTGTATTTCCCAGTCATACCGATACCTTCGGTGTCGTTATGCTGGAAGCGTTGGCCAGTGGCGTTCCAGTTGCTGCATATCCTGTTCCAGGCCCCAAGGATGTTATTACCGATCCGTTGGTTGGATGTCTACATGAAAATCTGCAAACTGCAGTCAATATCGCTTTGACCTTAAACAGTGATATCTGCAGACAATTCGCCAGGCGATTCTCATGGCAAAACTGTGTGACACAATTTAAACATGCACTGACACCGATTCACACAACTCCATCCGGGGCAAGGACGGTTATTCCGGTCGCCAGTGAATCTTTGCACTGAATCATTCACACTTGCAATGCAACTGATAATATGGGACTTAATACGCCAGCCACTACTGATATTGACAGGATATCTTATCATTGGGACAGGCCTGGTCGTGTTTCCACTCCCTGTACCATCAGGAATTCCAATGATTGCTGCCGGATTGACCATTTTGGTTCGGGTTTCCCCGAAAACAAGATGGCAAGCCCGGCGCTGGTTGATCAAACTCAAGACTATTAGAAAATCTGTTTTAGCTTACATCCAGAAGGGATTGATATTAATTAAGTGTTTTGTAAACAGTATTTGCCATCGGCGTCATACAGTCTGAAATCAACTCCTTGATCTGTTTGTTACCGATATAAACACTGAATGCGCTGTCGTTAACCTGATTGCCAAACCATTGTTCCCTGAAAAATTCACTTTGATCGGTCAAATTACTCACAACATCTTGTTCCACGCAGGCGATCAATGCATTTTCGACACTGACCCCGTAGCGCTCAGCAAAGGCATTCTCAAATCTTGTGTCATCATCAGCGTCACCAGTTGTTCCGATTCCAGTCTTGAATTTATTCATGAAGGCCTGTCCAATAGCGACTGACAAGGGATCATATTGCTCCATGTCCTTGAATTGCGGTATATCATTACCGCATGCATTGAGTACCAAAAACACAAAAATCACTACACAACGACGCATAGTCTGATTCAGTAAACATGGGCATTTATATCGTGTCTGTCTGTTCATGAGGTTTGATGTTTTCTGGCTGCGATGCGAAGCCGCAAGGCGTTGAGTTTAATGAATCCTTCTGCATCTTTCTGATTATAAGCGCCGGCATCATCTTCAAATGTGGCAATGTTTTCATCGAACAAGCTGTTCGTTTCAGAATGGCGACCAGTGACAATGACATTGCCTTTATAGAGTTTCAAACGAACCTTTCCGTTGACGGTTTGTTGTGAAGCATCAATCATCTGTTGCAACATGTCACGCTCCGGACTCCACCAGTAACCGTTGTAAACGAGACTGGCGTAGCGTGGCATCAATTCATCTTTCAGGTGCGCGACCTCACGATCCAGAGTCAGGGACTCGATGGCCCGGTGCGCTTTCAGCATGATCGTACCACCCGGAGTTTCGTAACAACCGCGTGATTTCATGCCCACAAAACGATTTTCGACAATATCGGAGCGACCAATGCCATGTTCGCCACCAAGCTTGTTCAATGTCTCCAGGACCAGTGCGGGAGACATGGATTGACCATCAATCGCAACGATATCTCCGTGCTGGTAACTCAGTTCAATAGTCTCAGGCTTATCAGGCGCATCTTCTGGTGATACCGACCAACGCCACATACTCTGTTCCGGCTCTGCCCAGGGATCTTCGAGGATATCGCCTTCATAGGAAATATGCAGCAAATTGGCATCCATGGAATACGGCGATGATTTACCGCGCTTCATTTCCACTTGAATACCATGTTGCTCAGCATACGCCAGCAGGCTTTCCCGGGAGTTCAAAGTCCACTCGCGCCAGGGTGCAATAATGTGGATATCGGGGCGTAATGCATACGCTCCCAGTTCAAATCGCACCTGATCATTTCCTTTACCGGTTGCACCATGCGAAATGGCATCGGCATTGGTCTGGTTAGCAATTTCAATCAGGCGTTTGGCAATCAATGGACGGGCGATTGAGGTTCCGAGCAAATATTCGCCTTCGTAAATGGTATTGGCGCGAAACATGGGAAACACGAAATCACGCACGAATTCTTCACGCAGATCTTCGATAAAAATTTCCTGGATGCCCATGGCCTGAGCCTTGGCTCTTGCCGGTTCAACTTCCTCACCCTGGCCTAAATCTGCGGTAAATGTAACAACCTGACATTGGTAGGTTTGCTCCAGCCATTTCAGAATGACGGAAGTATCGAGCCCGCCGGAATAGGCAAGCACAACTTTATTGACTTGTGATGACATTTAAAACCTGCATAAATCGAATAACTGTAATCAACCCGATACGAGTGATCAGATAAAATAAACGGGAGATTATACCGGACTCGACAAGATTATTCTTGCATGGCTTGCCGATCGAACTATCTGCTCAGATGGATCACCCTACCCATTTTGAATTGAGCGACTCGTTCCGGACAGAGTCTGCTTGATTTGATTGATCAATCTGGGTACTGCTTTCAAAAACCAGCTACGGGTCTGGTCCTGACCGGTAATCAAATAGTACAGCGTATAGGGATTGTTGAGACTGGCATTCAATAATCGATGCGCTGCACTGCGTCCGCATAACAATATCTTGTCATTTTCCTTAACCTGGTAACTCAGGTCCGGCAGGATAATGGATTCCTGTCCTGAGTGAATAACCAGAGGCAATGTCGTTAAATGCTCGTCCCGCATTCTCGGATCACGCAACAAATCATCCAGGGTAACCTGCACCTGCTTCACATTGAGATAATGGATCAGCGCAGGTGCATCTTGCCGGGTCAGAGTGATGGTCACCATATGTGGCGTTTTGTAACCAACGACACTGCTTAAATGCTCAATCAGGCGATTGATATATTCACTGTCTTCCTGGTTACGTTCATGAAGATATTCCTGCAGTTCATTCAGCATCGGTGCAATCAGACGGAACAGAATGCGCCGTGCTGTAACCAGTGAAGGCTGCATAATAATGTCTGCATCTGCCGCGCTGAAAGCCACTTCATTCTGATGCAGATTCTGACGCACAACGGAAAACAGACTGTTATTGATGGTTCTGGCGTTGACCAGTATGGCCAGATTATGACCGTCATCGGCAGTTGCAGAAACAATGCCCGCAGCTTTATCTACACCTGCACGGCGTAATGTGCGCTCCGTCGGGCGTCCGTTGATCAGATTGGGAATCGCATCAACATCATTGATTTCAGAATCGATAATCACAGTGGGAATATCATGCTCATCGAATACACGATGAATTTCATGCCCCATATGCCCATAGCCGCAAATCACCCAGGCTCCCCGCGGTGGGCACACGGCTTTTTTCAGTGATGCGCCTCTGGCACCAACAAGCCATTGATCAAGAGCATACATCACCGGATTGTAAATCGACATCATCAACCCGTCGGCAAATGTCTTGAACGGGTCAATGACCGCCACATGGTCAGTCAGTGAGGCGAGCATTTCTTCATACACCTCAACTTTGGAGCGGGCAATGATATGCAGATCGGGATTCAACAGTCTCGCCAGTACCGCGATGCGTAGATTCACTTCCTCATCATTGGTCACAGTGACAATAGCATCACAGTTCGGGCTTCGGATACCAGCTTCCAGCAAGTGTTTGGGAATGCTTGCATCTGCGCACAAGCCAGGCATGGCAACACGGTAATCGCGTAATGCCAGGGCTTTGATTCGATCCGGGTTGGCTTCGATGACGACACCGGAGATATAGTTGTCGCTCAGCCCTCTGGCCAGTAAACTGCCGGTATCACCAAATCCGCAAATAATCACAAAACCACTGGACAAGCGATTGACTTCATTGATAAAAATATGCTCTTTCAGCGCATTCTGAAAATGCTCATTCTGCATCAAATGGATAATCGCACCGATCGAGTATAACCAGGCAATGACCCCGACATACAAGATCACCATTGCGACCAGACGCTGGGCATCACTGAATTCACCTGGGATTTCGCCAAATCCGGTTGTTGTCACAGTATAGGTGACAAAATAAATCGCATGGAAAATACTCATATGATGCGTTTTTCCATCAATCACCGGTCCCGGTGTGTAAGTTATGACGATGATGGAAAATGCATAGACCAGCAACAAGACCATAATGGGTCTGCGCAATTCGCGCAGAACCAGAAAACTGACCCGGTTGATTTCGACTGCTGGCATGAGTGGATTAACGTCTGGACATCAAGGTATCAGAAATCAGAATAATCACAGAAATGATATTCGCGAGCAAAGCACCGCCACTCAGTGACACAATACTGCTCATTACTTCCGGCGTTAGTCCGGTTTCATTTACATGTACCGCAACTCCCCAGTAAACTGCGGCAGCGATTAACTGTAAATCAGCAACCAGGCTCGACGCCAGCAGAATAGCGCCAATTTGAGAACGGTCTCCAAGCTTTAACAGCGTTGCGATAAAATTGACAACGATAACACCAAAAAACTCATAAGAACGATGATGTTCCGGATTTTCATATTCACCCAGAAAAAACCCGAAATTCAGGGTTAATGCCAGGATGATAAAGAAGCCAAAAATCACTTTATCAAAATTCATATGACTGCTCTCCGAAACTAATACGGTGTGTGTTTAAAACGAGGTTGAGACAAAAAAACAATATTGAAAAAAACCGATGATCCATCCTGATCGTTCATTTCAGCTGTTGACGATAATACTTGCTTAATATAATCAGTTAGTTGCATTAAACTGTCAGGCACTCAAATACACTGACAAAGCGACTGATATTGAAGTTGATGGTATTACTCAACCTGATGAATCATCTCATCCTGCCAATCCCTGATTTGGATAGTTTCATTATATCAAAGACTTACCAATTGCTGTCTTTTTTATATCGGGGGCTTGAATGGGTGTCGACAGACAGGTTATCGCTACCGTGAAGCACAACGAACAGACAACCAAAAATAAAAGACCCTGGTTAATAAATAATTGTCTGAAAACATGACAATTTTTCCAGGTCAACACTTGGCACCTGTCTTGGTATGGCAACACACAGATGTTTTGACTTTCTGAATTCCTTGCTGTCAAACTCATTTAAACTATTTGTATTGCCGTCAACCAAATTGGAAACCACGAGAGGAATACCATGTCAGACATAGAATCTCAACGACTCGATAAATGGCTTTGGGCTGCACGATTTTTCAAAACCCGCAAACTGGCTGCGGAAGCGATAATCGGTGGTAAAATTCATTTAAACGGTCAACGCACCAAGCCAGGCAAGGAAATCAAGGTCGGCTCCAAACTGGAGATTGTCAAAGAGCCTTATCAATGGGATCTGGAAATTCTGGCATTAACCAAGCAACGTCGGCCAGCCTCAGAAGCTGCTCAGTTATATAGTGAATCCGAGCAAAGCATACAAAAACGTCAGGATCAGATTGCCGTCCGCAAACAGGAAAAAGCATTTTTTCCCGTCCAAAACGAGCGGCCCAGTAAAAAACAGCGCCGACAAATCCATCGCTTTAAGCAGGAATCAAATTAGTCAGTTATTGGAGAAAAAACTGTGTTGCAAGGTGGTAAGAAACGGTTCATGGATGTTTCTTCAAGCTCAAACACCTTACAACACATCGCACAATCGGGAGGTGCAAGTAGCAGTCATCCGACAAGGTGCCGGTGACCGCAAGGCGGCATAGAATTGCTGAGCACCACATCCGACATCTGATATGGCAATCCTACTCAACAATAATGTTCTGAACATCAACAATTTCAGAACATGCTGGGTAAGATTACTGACGTTTTAACAAAAAATCTGTGAATTATTCACAATTGACTTTATCAGCTATTTGTGCATTTGTGACGCCTCATTCATTGAGACCACCAAATAACAGTCTTAGAAGCTTACTTCAAAGGAACATAAAGCTCTGTAACCAATTGATTTGTAGACTCAGCAGCAGACGGGTTATTAATATACACTTCAAGTGACGGTCGCTTGGTGTGAAACTTGATTTTCAACATCCGTAAATGGTTATACGCGGAATACCAGGCCATTTCCAAAAATCTGTAATCTCCTTTCAAGCTGACTTTGTAAAATTCACCTGCCGGTAATTGCTTGAATTGATATTGCCCCGGATCGATTGACTGCTCCACAGGAACAGCGAAATCACAGGTAAAATGCATGGTTTTCAGATTGACCTGATGATAAACAGTTAACGGGGGACCTGATAGTTTGCCATTTCTCTGATTGATATAGTCCATCATCCCCGGATAGGCTTCTTTCATGGCTGTTTGCATATCAGCCAGATATCCTGAAAATGATTGACACAATGCCGGTTGCGCGGACAAACTTTGCTCGCCATCAAAGCTGATGCGCGGATGCTCCGCCTGAGGAGCCAGTTGGCCGGCCAGCATCGCCAGACCAAGCTCATAATCCTTGCCGATCATCTGCACTGTCTTTTTCGTCATAAACCTGAACAGAAACGGCATAGAACCGTGCATGACCCAGGTAATTGCGGTCCCGTTTTCTTGTGGTTTCAGATCAAAGCTGACATCACAAACCGATTTGAAAGGCCGGGTAAATTCCAGGCGTTGTTTAATCTGCTCAGGCGCATGAAATTGAACATGAGTTAATTTTCCGGCACCAACATATTCGCCGTCCCAGGCATAATATCCACCTTCCTCAGTGTAATTTTCGCTAAATTCCAGCCTGGTTTTCGGCTCGTGCATCAGCCACGGACTCCAGGCCGGCCAGGTTTTGAAATCACGGATTTTATCGAAAACCGATTGGATATCGGTATTCACGGTAATACTGCGGGACACCTTGTAATCGCCTGGCAGACAGGCAAGATAAACAAACAATGCGGCAATCACCACAAGCAGTAAAATAATGATATTGACCATGAGTACCCCTCATTGGTTAGAATTGTGAATAGCTGAACCTAATTGCTCCTTAGCAAAAACAACGGCTGGTGATATTTTCAAGATATGCCAAATCAGCAGGAAACCTTGCGGGCAAGTCGAGTGATCAGTGTGATTGATTCAATTACAGGTTTACCACTCTTGGTGTATTATTAGCTCCTGCCCTGATACTTAATCGCAGTGCGCTGGCCGAATCAGATTCATCACGAAAGCCAGGGAAAAACAAGTATCCATACGCCAGCTCTGCTGGTCGTACCGGGCGGTTTTGCAATGATTTTCGGTATAAGTCGGTTCTCAGCTCCTGATCCAGCTCGGAATATCGTTTGGCACTGCCAGCTACTGCCCCGATCCCGGCGCCGACTGCTGCACCTTTACCCATGATTTTGGCAATATTTCCACCTGACAGGACACCGATTGCAAAACCAGCCACTGCACCTGAAGCTCCGGCGAGAATCGATGGGGTTATCGCACCTTCGAATGTCTCAGCGATTTAAACCCTTTGTTTAACACGTTCATAGGCTTGCTCGGCACTGAGTAAGGGCCATGCCTGTCCCTGATTATCGATCAGAAAAGTCTGGCCTGGCAATACACGAACCTTGTCCTGACTTTGATTATCAATCACAAAGCGCACCGGAATCAAACCAGCATCACGTGCATCGAAACCAAGCGCAGCATGAGCCTGATCATCATCGACATAGGCATTGGCACTGATCAGCACGCCGCCCACCTCAACGTGATTGGCCTGTAAAGCAGGTAATGGAACCGGAGCAACACGGTCTTTATAGGTACTGCAGACGCCAGCAGCATCAGTCCAAACATCAAGACAAAACGTATGAAGCGTTGCCGAGCCTGCGCTGTTAATAACACTGGGATTCCTGCTTAAAGTGAAAAACTATTTCTTTGGATGATAAAGATCAGTAATGGTTCCGGTTGCCATCTCAGCTGCAAACGCAACACTCTCTGACAACGTTGGATGCGGGTGTATGGATAAACCAATATCTTCTGCATCGGCACCCATTTCCAGAGCCAGCACAGTCTCCGCAATGAGTTCGCCAGCATTCGGGCCAACAATTCCGGCACCGATAATGCGCCCTGATTGCTTGTCGAATAACAGCTTGGTCAGACCTTCCTTGCGATTAATGCCGATGGCACGGCCACTGGCTGCCCACGGAAACGTCGCTGCGTCGTATTCCATATCCTGAGATTTGGCCTCAGTCTCTGTAACGCCCATCCAGGCAATTTCAGGATCGGTATAGGCAACAGAGGGTATTGTTTTCGCTTCAAACGCAACCGGCATCCCGGCAATAACTTCAGCAGCCACTTTACCTTCATGGGTTGCTTTATGCGCCAGCATCGGATTACCGGTAATATCGCCAATCGCATAGATGTTGTTAACATTGGTCTGCTGTTTGTCATTCACCGTGATAAAACCACGTTCATCAACAGCTAACCCTGCTTTGCCCGCATCGATTCTGTCTCCATTTGGCCGGCGCCCGACTGCAACCAACACTTTATCGAAACTTTCAGTATCGGGTGCGTTTTCACCCTCAAAACTCACTTTAACCGATTTAGCCAGGCTCTTGACTTCTGTCACCTTGGTATTCAGGTAAATATTTTTGTATTGCCGTTTCAACATCAGGTGTAATGGCCTAACCAGATCTGCATCGCAGCCTGGAATCAGCTGATCCATATACTCGACAATAGTAATTTCCGACCCGAAAGCATGATACACGGTCGCCATTTCCAGCCCAATGATCCCACCGCCGATAATCAACAGTTTTTTGGGAATATCTTCCAGCTTAAGAGCATCGGTTGAATCCATGATTCTGGGGTTGCCCATGTCAATACCAGGAAGTGATGACGGGCGCGAACCTGCTGCAATGATTGCATTGTCAAAACGTATGGTCTTGACTTCGTCAGAGCCTGAAATGGCAACTGTTTTATCTGAGGCAAAGGTTGCTTCTCCGGTCACAACAGTGACATTGCGCACTTTAGCCAGTTTTTCCAAGCCTCCCGTCAAGGTACGAACAGTCTTGTTTTTGTGATCACGAATGTTGTCAAACTCCAGTTTTGGCGGCTGAAATACAATCCCTGCTTTAGCGATTTCCTGCGATTCATGAATCACCTGCGCTGAATGCAACAAGGCTTTGGAAGGTATACAGCCGACATTCAGGCACACCCCTCCCAATACAGGAAAACGCTCGACCAACACAACTTGCTTGCCAAGATCAGCCGCACGAAATGCGGCAGTATAACCACCTGGGCCACCGCCAATAACAAGAACCTCAGCATGTAATTCGGATTGTCTGGTCATGATTAAATGAATCTCCTCAAAGTAAAATGTTGCGGCTATTTTACATGGACTGATGACCAAATAGATACTGCATTAAGACTTTGGTACACACTCAAACAGAGGCTATTCATAAGCTCTTGATCCAGTATTCAGACTTAAACCCTGAATCCGTGACTTTAAATACTCTAACGAGCTGAGAAAACACCATGAAAACCATATTCAACGGTAAACACTCTTCCAGACATCTGTTTATTTTCATCTTACTATTGAATATCAGTGCAATCACCAGTCCTGTTCAATCCGGTGAAATTAATGGCCTGGTTTGGCTGGATGATAACGGTAACGGCCTTCAGGATGCCAATGAAAGTCTTTTCGCTCAAACTGTACCTGATTTTGGCGCACCGAATATCGCCCTATATCCAGAAGGGAGCATAGAGTTGATTGATTTGATTTTTCTTGACGAAGACAGTGAAGGACAATTTCGCTTTGAAAATCTTGCCGATGGGGTTTATTACCTCTGCGTCAGCAATGAATTCCTGGAATTGGGATTGCACGTCACAGAACCAAATGCTGGTGATGACAGCATAGACAGTGATTGTGATTTTTCACCTTGCTCGTATGATATTCGTGTTTCTGACGGTCAGCGTATAACACGCGATCTCGGGCTAGCGGGTAGCTCCGACACACCTGTTGACCCTGATGATCCCATTATCCCAACTGACCCAGTCAACCCTTCCGAGCCAACTGATCCCGGCACAGGTAATACCATCGGTGGCCTTGTCTGGCTCGACAGTAATGGTAATGGATTTCATGACAACAATGAATCCGGGTTTGGACAAATTATTCCTGGTTTTGGAACCCCTCCAATTGTTGAATTATATGATGCGGAATATGCTGTCGTTGAGCTTATTGAACTGAACGAAAGCCGTAATGGTCATTACAAATTTACAAATCTTGCTGACGGGGTCTACCACCTTTGCATTAGCCAGATCTACAGAAACATTGGCTTGTTCATTTCTCCTGCAAATGTTGGAGACGATGACACTATTGACAACGACTTTGGCTTCACCAGTTGTGTTACAGAAGACATTATTGTTTCAGGTCAGCAAACAGCAAACTATGATATGGGTCTGGCTGGAGATGGTACTCAAAGCGGCGGGACCATCAACGGGTGTATCTGGATCGACAATAACAACAATCGCATCATAGATAACAATGAGGGCATTCGCACAGTCGTGTCAATTCAACCAGGGTCATTTGATCGTGATGTTGAGGCAATTGGGATGTTTCAACGCCATGTCGCATCAAATCCTAATGGTGACTATGAATTTACGGATTTACCGACTGGAACATATGAAGTCAATTGCGAAGGTTGTCGATTTGGACAATTAATTCGGGTAACAAGCCCGGGCTCTAATGTCACAAGAGATTTGCCAACCCAACTCGGTAATCGCAATATCATCGAAGTCGATAGCACAAACTGCACATTACAAGAGGCTCTGAATGCTGCCAATCTGGTCAAACAAGTTGGCGGATGTGAATCAACCAATCCGAATCATGCTCTGATCGTGCTTGAAAGCAATAGCAACCATCCGGCAGTCGATCATGCTCGCTTTCCGTTACAGCGACCAACGCCAGCTGATCGTCCCGGCATTTCCAAACCAACTGTTAAAATTTATGGTAATGGCGCAACAATCGAATCGTTTACAACGAAAGCCGATAATTTTACTGAGCAACATGTAGGTTTCGCGGAGATTTTCAATGCACAACTTGGTTCTGTAACCAATAGCGGATCATTTGTCATACTCAGGCATGTCACAGTTGACGGTGCAGTGACTGGATTTGGAACACCTGACGGTGGAGTGACACCTAATTTATTTTCAACATTAGGCAGCGCTTCCGGCAATGGAGTCTTTCTACAGGACTCCCATGTTCTTGGTGATGCCTCACTCGTGAACTTTGTTATCAGGTCTGTTGTTAATGGCTCACTAAGCCTGGTTAACAGAGCTGGATTCAGCGACTCTGGAACAGTGAAAAATTCTACAGTCAATCATTTAAAATTTAATGACCAAATCATCACTATTAATGACTCGCTTATTGGCAGTCTGTTTATTAACAATTTTGAGGGTAGCTTCGATGATTTACCAGACATTTGTATTAACTCTGAAGGTATCGTCAATTCCAATTGTCTGTTAAATTAGTTACTCGTAATACAAGGCGGGTAGTAACCCGCCATGTTTGCATCACTTTTTTTAAAATTTTGACCCTAAGGAGGTTTAACATGAGCAGAAAAAAACCGGCTGATCAAAAGCCGGTGGTTCGTAATCCGGTTGCAAAACATGCACACCGTTTTAATCGCAGTACCGTGTTTGCCGATAAAACCCGTTACTCCCGCAAAATCAAGCATAAAGGCCAAGACCCTGCTCCAGTGCCGGTTCAAGTAGCCGGTATCGGAACAGGGTCCTGGGTTTGATTTACCAGGTTTTCACTGCATACCATGTCTCACTAATTTTTCCCCGAATCGAGCCTTCCTGCTTATCAATCCAGGACGCCAGTAACAACGCAGCTACACCCATCAAACCAGCACTCAACCATGGCATTGCGTGGTACATATCGAGCAGAAAGCTCATGTAATACAACAAACCCCCGATAAAGCTGATCACTCCGCAGCTTAAAACCAGCTTTTCATGTAAATACAATCCTCCAACTGTCAGCACCAGGCCGGTTGCAAGACTCATCATCGCAGTCACATAACTGCTTGAATCCAGCATCAGACAGACAACAGTTAACATGGCGATCATTGCGGCAATAAACCGGGTTGCGGGGCTGTCATCCTGAATTCTGAATGACATCGTAAACAGAAAAGCTGAAACCGGTAATATAGCGGCATAAATTTCATTGATTCCTGAGAATGACTGAATAAAATCATGCGCACCGACAATCCAGGCAGTCATGGCAATTGTCAAACCGAAATACTGCAATAACGGGATAAATTCAGCTTTGCCGACAATCCTTGGAATTTCCCTGATCAATAACCATGCAACCATTGCCAGCAATACAGCATATTGCTTATCTGAAATCGTATAAAACCCACAACGACCGACCACAATCAGCAATGGCACCCAGACCAGCAAGCGGGCTGAAAAGCCACTAATCGTCTTCATTGCACGGTCTGCCTGATAATAGCGCATATCCCGATAACGTAACACAAAAAACCCGAGCACAATGATGGCAGTTACTGACAACTGGTCACGCACAGGTAACATCATGGCGATATTGGCGATTAAAAATCCGAATAACAGGCTTTTGCGGTGCTGGCTAGCCAACATGGTAAAACCTGCGTAGACAACCGGAACCGCCAACAGAACACTGATCACAAAATTGGAGCCAACAACCAAAGGGGAGAGTTGATCCAGATCCCACCACATATCCAGCAGAACTTCGCCGGATTGGCCTTTGATCATTAATGCTCGCCCCATAGCTGCAACCTGGGATAATTGGGCTGCTATAAACGCTGTTCCCAGCCCGTAAAAAATCCGTGTATTCTTAGGGTCTTTCAGCCAATAACCGCAGAATAATCCACACATGGCCAGAAAACTGATAAACCCTGGCATCACCCAGAAGCGCAGCGCTTCTGAGGTGATATTCAAGCCTTGTATCATGTAGTGCAAGGCGGCGACGACCAGAATCAGCGCGCCACTCCAGCGTAAAAAGGTGCTGGCAAACTGCCTGCGTTCGGGTTTTAACGGTTCTTGAATAACTGTGTCCATAATCATATCCTATATATAGTCTGTTCTTTTATTGATTGTCGTGATCAGTGTTGTTGGTAAGCTCATCCAGCATCGCTTTCAATTGCTGGTCGTCTTCCTGTTGTTCAAATTCATGTTGCAACGGGTCAACAGTGGCTTGATAATTTGATTGCTGATCGGATTGAGTCTGGTATTCTCTGGTAACCACGCGACTTTCCCAGCGTTCGAGAATTTTGTCTGCCTGGTTAACAATTCCATTCTCTGAACCAGCTAACACCTGGTCAGCTCCTGTTCTGTTTTCTCGGCGATGTAAACTGTCTTTGCGTATTTTCAGTTCGCTGCGTTTGGCTTTGATCGCTTCAAGATCATTGATCAGTTGCCGTTCTAATTCAATACTGTGGTTGAACTGTTCGTTTACACGTTGTCGCTCAGCCTGCAAGACCCTGATTCGTTTAACGCAATCCAGCGCTTTGTTTTCATCCTGCTCACGGATAGCTTTGGCGCGATCAGTCCAGAGGTCGATTTCAGCCTCTATGGCTTGTGTTCTTTTTTCAAAATTAACTACTTCGTGGCGAACGTTATTAAGTTGTACTTGCGTATTTGCACCAACTTCATCAAGTTCGGCAATCGCAGCAGCAATTAACGCCTGGTGATCTTCAAAATCTTCAGCGACTGTATCGATACGATGCTTGATTGAAATAAATAAACGTTTTACTGAATTCATAAGTGTTCTCCTGTTTGTTCGTTAGAATTTAAAGTTTCAACAAACATACTGCAGTGAACATGCCATTTTTTTAAAATCAGATAATATTGTTAATTTACAATTATTTATAAATTACAACTCGTTTTTCTTGGATAATTATTCGATTGAGATAGACATTTAATGTATACATGTCATACTTTTTATGTACATTAATTAAATTTAAACATCATGACCACCAATCAACTCAGCGAGACACAACGCGGTTTTTTCAAACGCATCAATACCGCCGCTTTCAACAATCCGTTTAGCGAAGACTATGTCAAAAACAAAGCAGAACTGGCTGATCTCAGAACGGATACTGAGGAGCTCGCACTGAATCAGGCTGTTTTAGCCAAACTAGGCGCTCAACTGGAAAGATGCTCGAAGAATTGCAAACTAGATAAAGAAGATGCGCGCCTGGTTGAGCAAGCCCGATTATTCAGGGTTTACCTTACTTTTCACACCCATCTGGATGACTATATCGAAACGCAGAGCAAGGCAGGCGACCAACTCACCGCCTTGCCAATCGCCGGTCAACTATTACATGCACTGAGCGCTATCGGAATCGAACAGCGCCAGGCCGAAAAATACATCGGCTTGTTTTACCAGACCCGCCGCGCCTATTATTTTATTAGCCGGGAGATTCTTGGTCTCAGTCCCTGTATGCAACATCTGCGCATGCATTTATGGAATAACTTGTTCACCCATAATTCCCACTGGTATCTGGCGTATTTCTGCGAGCACATGGAAGAGTTTTCGACTCTGCTGCTTGGCGCGACCGGAACCGGAAAAACCAGAATCGCACAGGCAATCGGCCGTTCAAACTATATTCCTTTTAACGAACGAACACATCAATTTGAAGAAAGTTTTACCCGCTCGTTCCAATCAACAAACCTGTCTCAGTTTCCTGCCAGCCTGATCGAAGCGGAATTGTTCGGACATAAAAAAGGCGCGTTTACCGGTGCTATTGAAAATCGAGAAGGCGTGTTTGCGCGCTGTAGCGCGCATGGCGCTGTATTTATCGATGAAGTTGGTGAAATTGACGATACCATCCAGGTCAAACTGCTGAATGTATTACAGGATCGGGCATTTACTCCGGTTGGTAGCGCAAAAAAACAGAAGTTTCAGGGCCGGGTAATTGCAGCAACCAATCAGAACATCGAGCAATTACTCGAACAGGGAAAGTTTCGTGAGGACTTTTATTACCGACTGTGTTCCGATGTCATCACACTGCCGGATTTACATCAACGCCTGTCAGAGCAACCAGAACAGGAATTACGCTTGCTGGTATCGAGCATCTTGCGCCGCACCATTGGCACCGACGATGATACACTGATTGCCAGAATTGAATCACTCATCAAAAAAAATGTGCCGGACCATTACCACTGGCCGGGAAACGTGCGCGAGCTGGAACAGTGCGTCAGGGGAATCTGTGTAACTGGCGAATACAAACCTGTTACCAAACCGTTGTTGCAACAATCACCTGAAAACAGCAATTATCTACAAGCACAGGAAATGACTGCTCAACAGTTACTGGAAGCCTATTGCACGCAACTTCACCAACGCTTTGGAACCTATGAAAAGGTTGCCCGTATCAGCGGACTTGATCGCAGAACAGTAAAAAAATATATTCAATCCGGTCTGGAAGCAGTCAATTCATCAGACCAATGATTCTCTTAACAGCGATCAGCAGGCAAAGCAGTTTAAACCAGCACTCGTCTTAAATCAGATAACGCGCGGCTCAGATACACGATAAATCGGGCACCATTGGCGCCATCGATCACTCGGTGGTCATAAGACAAGGATAGAGGCAACATCAAGCGGGGCACAAACTGGCCATCCTGGTAGACTGGTTGCATGCTGGATCGAGACACTCCAAGTATGGCAACTTCCGGGGCATTGACGATTGGTGTAAACGCAGTTCCTCCGATACCACCGAGGCTGGATATAGTAAATGATCCGCCTTCCATATCAGTTGGCGTTAGTTTGCGATCTCTGGCGCGCTGACTGACTTCAGCCAGTTCCTGGGCGAGTTGGCGAATGCCTTTTTTATCAACATCGCGGATTACCGGAACCACCAGACCTTCTGGAGTATCGACTGCGACTCCGATGTTGTAATAGTGTTTCAGAATCAATTGTTCGCCGTTAGACGCCAACGATGCATTAAACGTTGGATACGCTTGCAAAGTCGCGGTAACCGCTTTCATGACCAATGGCAACAAGGTGATTTTGGCGCCAGATTGATTTTTCTCGGCATTCAATGATTTGCGGAATGCTTCCAGATCGGTGATATCGGCCTGATCCTGTTGGGTCACATGGGGGATATGCACCCAGCAACGATGCAGATGTTTACCCGAAACTTTCTGGATTCGACTCAGATTCTGTTCTTCAATGGTGCCGAACTTGGAGAAATCAATCTCCGGCATCGGACTGCCTAGAACCGGGCCACCTGATTGATTGCTTGCAAGACTGGACTTGATCCACGCTTGTACATCGGACTTTAAAATACGTCCTTTGGTGCCAGTTCCACTGATCTGATTAATATCAGCGCCCAGTTCACGAGCAAAACGACGCACAGAAGGACTGGCAAAAGCTGTTGATTTTCCTGGTGCTGCTGGCGCTGACTGACTGGCAGGTGGTTGTGGCTTTACAGGCTGCGTCGGTTGGGTGGCGGCTGGAGCCGGAGCTGCCGGTTGTTCTTCTGTTGCAGCAGGTTCAGCCGGAGCTGGTGTAGACTCGGGTTTTGCAGGCTCGGCTGCGTCAGACTTGCCGACAGCCTGAGCGTCAATGACCACAACATCTGCACCAGCGGCAACCTGGTCTCCCAGTGAGACCAGAATGGATTTAACCACGCCATCAATGGGAGCAGGCAATTCCATTGCAGTTTTCTGGTTTTCCAGCGTCAGCAGTGGAGTTCCTTCCTCTACGGTTTGTCCGGGCTCGACCAGAATCTCGACAACATCGACTGAATCAACATCACCCAATTCCGGGATTTTAATCGTTTGTTCTGCACTCATTTGTTCTTTATACCATGCTTATACAGTAGTTGGTTCCGGTCTCTCGGGATCTATTTCATATTGCTTAATCGCCTTGTCAACCGTCTTGGCTGTCACCACACCCTCATCCGCTAGTGATTTCAATGCGGCTACAACGATATGATGGCGATTGACTTCAAAAAAATCGCGTAATGCCTTGCGCGTGTCACTGCGTCCATAGCCATCTGTACCCAATACAGTATATGACTTGTGAACAAAAGGACGGATTTGATCAGCAACGATTTTCATATAATCCGATGCAGCAACAATCGGCCCTTGAGTATCGGAAAAACACTGTTCGACATAACTGATCTTAGGCTTCTTGCCTGGATGCAAACGATTCCACCGATCAATACTCAAGCCTTCGCGACGAAGCTCGCTATAACTGGTTACGCTCCAGATGTCTGCAGAGATATCGAAATCCTGATGTAATAATTCAGCTGCAGCAATCACTTCACGCATGATTGTACCGCTGCCCAATAATTGAATCTGACTGTTGCCCTGAGCTTTTCGATACGGATACATCCCTTTGATGATGCCGGTTTCGACACCTTCAGGCATGGCTGGCTGGGCATAATCTTCATTCATGACGGTAATGTAGTAAAATACTGCCTCACCTTCCTGGTACATTCTGCGTAAGCCATCATGGACAACGACTGCCAGCTCGTAACCAAATGCAGGATCGTAGGAAATGCAATTAGGAATCACTGACTGCAGCAACGGACTATGTCCATCCTGGTGTTGCAGACCTTCACCAGCCAGCGTCGTGCGTCCTGCAGTACCACCCAGCAAAAAGCCTCGCGCTTGCATATCACCAGCCGCCCACATCAGATCGCCAATACGCTGATAACCGAACATGGAGTAATAAATGTAAAATGGAATCATCTGTATCTGATGATTGGCATATGCAGTGGCTGCGGCAATCCAGGAACACATGGCGCCTGCCTCGTTAATACCTTCCTCCAGCACCTGGCCTTTGATATCCTCGCGATACCAGGCCATCTGGCCGGCATCCTGTGGCTCAAACAATTGCCCGACTGAGGAATAAATACCGTATTGCTGAAACAAGCCATCCATTCCGAAGGTGCGCGCTTCATCCGGAACAATCGGCACCAGGTATTTACCCAGTTTCTTGTCGCGTAACAATACGCTCAATAACCGCATGAAGACCATTGTAGTCGACAATTCATGCTCACCACTACCTTGCAGAATCTTTTCGAATATCGACAGATCCGGGATTTGCAATAAACTGGCGCTTTGGTTACGCGCCGGTAGATAACCGCCCAAGGCCTTGCGGCGCTCGTGCAGATATTGCATCTCAGGGCTTTCCGGTTCAGGTTTATATAACGGCACTTCATCAGTCAACTGTTCATCGTTGACCGGAATATTGAAGCGATCCCTGAATTTCTTGACCGCTTGTAAATCCATCTTTTTCTTCTGATGGGTAATATTCAGCCCTTCACCGGCATTCCCCATACCATATCCCTTGACAGTTTTGGCCAGTATCACGGTTGGTTGTCCGTTATGCTGCGTGGCTTGATGATATGCGGCATAGACTTTGTGTGGATCATGGCCACCGCGATTCAAGCGCCAGATATCTTCATCACTCATATTGGCGACCATTTCCCGCAGCTCAGGGTATTGACCAAAGAAGTGTTCGCGTACGTAAGCGCCATCTTTAGCCTTGTAATTCTGGTAATCGCCATCCACCACTTCTTCCATACGCTTGCGCAGCAGACCTTTGGTGTCTCTGGCTAACAGTGGATCCCAATACGATCCCCAAACCACTTTAATGACATTCCATCCAGCACCCCGGAAATCACCTTCCAGCTCCTGTATGATCTTGCCATCGCCCCGCACAGGCCCATCCAGGCGTTGCAGATTGCAGTTGACCACAAAAATCAGGTTATCGAGCTTTTCGCGCCCGGCCATAGCCAGCGCGCCTTTGGATTCCGGCTCATCCATCTCGCCGTCACCCAGAAATGCCCATATTTTACGCCCATCGGTATTCGTGATGCCGCGATTATGCAGGTATTTTGTAAACCGCGCCTGGTAAATTGCCATGATTGGCCCCAACCCCATTGATACAGTCGGGAACTGCCAGAAATCTGGCATCAGCCAGGGGTGCGGGTAAGACGACAAGCCTTTTTCGCCAATCTCACGGCGAAATCGATGCAAATCCTCAGCTTCCAATCGGCCTTCCAAAAACGCTCGCGCATAAATGCCAGGCGATGCATGGCCTTGGAAATACACAAGATCACCACCGTGATCCTTGTTTTGCGCATGGAAAAAATGATTAAAACCGACATCATACAAGGTTGCCGATGACGCAAATGTAGCAATGTGGCCGCCCAGTTCCGGGTATTTCATATTGGCATTCTGAACCATTGCCATTGCATTCCAGCGTACATAGGAACGCAGTCGCTGTTCAATGGCTGCATCACCCGGCGATTTCTCTTCATGCTCGGTAGGGATGGTATTCAAATATGCAGTATTGGCCCTGTAAGGTAGATTGATTCCAGCTTGTCTGGAACAGGCTACAAGCTGCTCGATTAAAAAATGCGCGCGCTCGGGACCTTCCTCGCGAATCACAGCTTCTAACGCTTCCACCCATTCCGAGGTTTCTTCCGGATTATTATCATTCAGTGATGTCAGATCCTGGCTCATCGCTAATTCACCTTGTGACTGTAATCACAGCAATGTTTCATGTTTAAACTCATCTTCGTTTTTTCTATAGTCATTTCTAATTACATTAAACCGGTTTTAGGCTACATCTGAATCTGTCAGTTAACTGTTTCCGGCCAATAAGGATAAACACCATATTGAATGGCCAGATATTAAATCACAACTTTAAGCTGTTCGAGCGAGTGATTCAGTTTCACTTCTTCGCTTGAACAGTCTAATGATTTATGAACATGTTGTCTGAAAACGGCTCGATGACAACAATTCCAGTTAATAGACAAGGAAAGCTGGGCTCTAAAAGCCATAACCAAACAGAGTATTATATCACTCTATGCTGATTTCAAGGGGATGATTTACAAGACATGAGGGTACCGGGGATTGAACCGACTTGACTTCTGAAGCACCGGCTCAACGTCTTCCTGTGCTCTAAGTTGAAGATTCTCAAGATATTCAAAAGCTGTCTGACAAAAATATACCCTAAGCGAAATCTTCCAGAATCGAGGTGATTTTTTAAGTGTTGATGCCAATCGTTGTGTCAATTAACAAGCATCAGTGAAAAATACACCAACTTCAAGGGTTTTGCTGCAGTTTTCTTTAATTTCTGAATTCGCATTTAATCCTCTGCAAGCCATTGATTCAATTTATTGAAATAAGCAGAATCATTAAAACGCCTTGTTGTAAACACGAAAAGCGGATCAAAATACTGTAAACACACCAGTATTTTCAATCCACTTGCACGCAGGTTCGCTGATTAGAGCGATTAGACCGGGTTGAGGATAAATTTATGCTTTCTCTGTATTAAACACTTCTGTTGCTTTGGAGAGATTTCTTACCGCATCCATTGCTCCAATCGAACCAGTTGATTCCAGAGGAACAAACAAAACTTTGGCATTTTTCGCCTTGCCTATTTGCTGCAAGGCATCGGTATAACGCTGCGCAACAAAATAGTTAACCGCATTGATATCGCCTTTGGAAATCGCATGTGACACCATTAATGTTGCCTTGGCTTCTGCCTGAGCAGCTCGTTCACGTGATTCGGCTTCCAGAAATGCACTTGTCTTGTCAGCATCAGCTTGAATAATTTTCGCCTGCCTTTCCCCTTCTGCTTTGAGAATGCTGGATTTACGCTCACCTTCTGCTTCCAGAATGGTTGCACGCCTGACCCGTTCAGCGGCCATCTGACGAGTCATTGATTCAACAATTTCTTCCGGAGGAGAAATATTGTTGACGGAAATCCGGGTCAAGCGAATCCCCCACTCTCCACTCACTTCCTCATTAACCTGTTCCAGAATCCGTGTGTTCAGATTATCACGATTAGCCAGTATGTCATCAAGTGTTCGAGCACTGATTAACTCGTGTACCGAAGATTGGACTACCTTCAAAATGGCACGGTTTAAATTTGAGACGACATATGCAGCTTTTGAGGCATTGAAGATTTTATAAAATACCACAGCATCAAGAATAACCGTTATTTTGTCGGCAGTCATAAAATCCTGCGCCGGCAACTCAATCACTTGCTCAGACATATTAACTTTTCGACCCACGTGACCAAGCGGGTTAATAAAATAACATCCTGGAGTCAGGGTTCTGACGTGGACTCCAAACTGTTCAATGATATACTCCATGCCTTGCGGCACACTCGTAAAACTTTTTAACAAAACAAGTATTGTTACCAACAGAAAACCGGCAATACCCAGTTCCAATAACGTCATCAGACCACTCCTTTACAGTTTAATTGTGTTTGTATGTCGAAATAACCTAAAGAGCCTGTTAATTAATCAAACATACTCAATTAAAATAACAGTGCATCTTTTTAATAGAATTCATACCTGATATGACGGGATTTCAATTGATTTTTTGCGATTTAATGAATCAAAATAATTTTTATGTCCTTCCAGAAAGATAATTTATTATTGAATCTTATTGAAATCTTTTCATGAAAACACACATAAACCCATCAATAGTGTTGCAATGCCTATTATCGATTTATTAATGACTTTTTCACAATAATGGAATTTTTACTTGTAATCAGACTGCGTGGTGCCTGACAGTGGCCAGTGAGCATACAAAAATGAAACCAACAGATTTTGATAAGCGTTTACTTTCAAAACAATCGCTTCAATCACAAAGCACCTGAAATCAACCATTTAAAAGATTTAAATATCTTATGACCTGTAATGAAACCCTATCTACTGATCGTCTTGATTGCTACCGGGCTGTTGAATTCCACAGCGGTGTTATCTGCTTGTAACAATCATCATGTTGTCCTGCAAATTCTCGGGTCTGGCGGGCCTGAATTGAATGATAAACGAGCCTCCAGCAGCTATTTGATATGGGTGGATCAACACGCCCTGCTGCTAATTGATGCGGGAGGTGGCTCAAGTCTTAATTACGAGCGTTCTGGAGCAAAATTAGAGGATCTCCGCGTTGTATTGTTCAGTCATTTTCATGCTGATCACAGTGCGGATTTTGCTGCCTTGGTAAAAGGCAGTTATTTTTCAAACCGACATCAACCTATTGAAGTCTATGGACCTGCAGGAAATGACTGGATGCCTTCAACCGAACAATTTATGCAACAATTGTTTGGCGAACAGGGAGGATATCGTTATCTGAACGATTTGATTGATTTTAAACAGGGAAACCAGGACAACACGTTATTCAAAATTCATACTGTCGCCTTAAAAAAGGAAAACGTACAACAGTTTAAAATTGACCCCGATATCACATTGAGCGCTATCCAGGTTCATCATGGACCGCTTCCGGCTTTGGCCTGGCGGGTCGATGTCCATCAATGCTCACTCACTTTTTCCGGGGACATGAGTAATCATTTTCACACCCTGGAACAGCTGGCCCGCCAATCAGACATTCTGGTCGCACATCATGCAATCCCGGAATCTGCTACGGGCGTTGCACGGCGACTGCATATGCCTCCTTCAGAAATTGGCAAAATCGCTGATCGTGCACACATAAAAAAACTGGTGTTATCACACAGAATGAACAGAACCATCGGCCATGAAAAAAGCACCGAGACAATCATTAAACAATCTTATTCAGGACGCATACTGTTTGCCGATGACCTCGACAAAATTCTGCCCTGAATCAACGTGGTGACTTAAACTAACAATGAATCTGGCCTGAAACGACCTTATGAGTTCTGATTGAACAGGATTTGACGATAATGATCTGTGCGATACATTAAATAATAGACATAAGACAAACAACAAAACACCAGAAGACTCAGGATAATAACTGTCGAATTGAATTCAATAATCGCAATCGAACTGAAAAACTCCAGAGCAATCAATGCAATTAGAAAGTTGGCGATTGCCGCTCTTGACATTCTCGAGCATAACAATGCTCCTAGTGGTGCACCGACGACGACAACAGGTACCGCTGCCAGCCAGTAAGTCTTAATTTGCAAAGTAAAGCCATCCAGCACGAAGACATACAGATAAAAACCGACAAGTGCATTAATGGCCATAAGCACAACAGAGGTTGGTGTTGCCACTTTCTCACTGATTCTGAACAACAACACCATCAATGAAAAGGTTATGATATCGATGCCATTACCAACCAGACCTGAAACCACACCACCGATAAATCCAAACAACAGCAACAGACAACATTCCAAGACACCGTGTACCGGCATGTGTTGATGTCGCAACTGAATTCCGCGATTCAGTGCAATCAGGGTTATTGCAAAACTGGTCACGATCACAGTAAACAACATTTTAGTGACATCAGGTGAAATAATCGGTGACAACACAATGCAGCCAAGACAGATACCTGCAATACCACCAACTGTCGCCCATCTGACTACTCGCCAATCCACCGGAATCCGCGACAAGACAATAAACAAGGAGGCCGAAGTCATTCCGACACTTTGTATGGCCAGGGAAAAGATTTTGGCATCCTGCGGACCGACACCCAGCAACTTAGTGAATACAGGAAAAGCAACTGCACCACCACCTTCACTGGTCGCCCCAGCGATCAATGAACCAAGCAACATGGTTAAACTGACCTGCCAGTTTGACCACAGAGTCGCCATAGCCCTGCCTTCAGTAAGAAACATCCACCAGACAAACCATACAGCACAGATCACACAGATCATGAATGGTATGACCAGATTAGTGCGATTGCAGCGTAACATCAAAATGATTGATTAAAAATTTTGCACATACATATGATACTGGGAAAAACATTTCCAGCAGTCATCAAACTTAACTGTGACTGCTGAATGGCTTCTATAAACAACATTGGTTATCTATTGCCATATAAATTTTGCTCTTAACAATGGTTTTTTAGCGACAAATCATTGACATTGTCAATTCAACCTGACTCAGCTTGAAGCAAAATACTCTTCCTCTTCCGATTCTTCTGTAATTAAATCCATTGCCAGCAACAAGGCATCTTCGCGGCCTTTTTCTGCAGGATAATAATCTTTTCGCCGACCAATTTCGTTAAATCCCATTCCGTGATAGAGAGCGATTGCATTCTGATTGGAGGGCCGCACTTCCAGCAAAATTAATCGACAACGCTCTTCCAGAGCCACAGAAATCAACTGTTTCATGACTTTTCGGCCATACCCTTTGCGTTGATGTTTGGGATCAACGCATAGATTCATGACATGCGCTTCTCCAGCTGCAATTGAAACAATGCCATAAGCGACAATATCGCCCAGTTTTTCCATCACCCAACAGCTGTATCCAATTTTCATGCAATCCTTGAATGTCTGGGCACTCCAGGGAAAACCATACACTTGTTGTTCTATCTTGATCAATTGATCGATATCCGAACGCTTTAGCAATCTAAGGTTCAATATGCTTTCGTCTTCAAGCACTTCCGGATAAAATTTTGCGTAAAAATCACGTTCCGCATTATAAATCAGCATACGCTTCATATTATTAATCCAATCAGTCATTTAAAATATCCTGGCTGTGGTTTCTGTATTTACTCTTCTTGTGTGTTATCCAGCATCAATTTGATCCAGAGTCTGTTTGGCCAGCAACAAATCCTGCAAAACCTTACGCTTTTCAGTCGGGGAGCGCAGCAAATATGCCGGATGATACATAACAATCACCGGTATCGACTGGTAATCATGAACACGCCCCCGCAATCGCCCTATCGATTCAGTTGTGTGTAGTAAATTCTGCGCGGCAATCCGCCCCAAGGTCAGTATGATACGTGGCGCAACATGCTTAACTTGTTGTTCTAAAAAGGAACTGCACGACTGAATTTCATCTGGCAACGGATCCCTGTTGTTCGGAGGACGGCATTTTAAAATATTTGCAATAAATACCGTTTGACGTTGAAGCCCCAGCGAAAACAGTATTTCATTCAGCAACATGCCTGCAGGCCCGACAAATGGCTCGCCCTGTTCATCTTCCTGCTGTCCGGGTGCCTCGCCAATCAACATCCAGTCAGCCTGTCTGTCTCCGACTCCAAACACAGTTTGGGTTCGGGACTGATGCAAAGAACATTGCGTACAGCTTGCGACCTGATTCTTCAGGTCATCCCAGGGAATTATTCTATCAGATGTCACAGTTATTTCATGTACTTCACATTCGGGAAGCGAAATCTCATCCATCTGAACCGGCAAGGCTTGTTCCGACTCCCGAGACAATTCCTCCGGCTGGCGAACGATCCATTGCTGCAAACCCATAGCCTGCAAATAATTCAGTCTTTGCCGTTCATTCATAATCTATAACGAGAAACAGCATTGAAATCACAATCTGTTACACGTACAAAATGATAGTGTTTTTTTAAGAAGCTGTCTGGTAAACAATATCCAAGCGAAAAGTTCTTGAATCGAGAGGATTGTCTTGATGCTTCAAGGCAAATAGTTGTGCTATTTAACGAGAAGCAGCGAGAAAACACATCGCTTTCAAGCGCTTTACAGTTGATATCTTTATTAACCAGACAGCTTCTATGCATCCGCAATTCTAAACAACACCTTGCGGGTGTTGCCGCAATCCTCCACCATACAATCGATTCAAGGTATTCAGATACGCTTTGGCGGAGGCAATGACAATATCGGTATGCGCTCCTTTTCCATTAACTACCTTACCTTCTTTTTCCAGTCTCACAGTCACTTTGCCCTGGGCATCTGTCCCTGAAGTAATGTTGTTGACCGAATACAATAACAACTGACTCTGGCTGTTGACAATTTTTTCAATCGCACTGAAGGTTGCATCAACCGCCCCACTACCATGCCCGACCGCGCTTTGCTCTTTGCCATCAACAGATAATACTATCTTTGCTTCAGGGATTTCACCGGTTTCAGTACACACATGCAGTGATACCAGCTTGACAACTTCATTGACCTCTTCCGATACAGCGCTGGATATCAGGGCTTTTAAATCGTCATCAAAAATCTCATGCTTTTTATCAGCTAACGCTTTGAAACGCGCAAATGTGCGATTCAGGTCTTCTTCGGTTTCGAATTCCTCACCCAATTCAGCCATTCTTGCTCGAAAAGCATTGCGCCCTGAATGCTTACCCAAAACCATGCGATTCGCTGTCCATCCCACATCTTCAGCTTGCATGATTTCATAGGTTTCACGATTTTTCAGCACACCATCCTGATGTATCCCGGATTCATGCGCGAACGCATTGGCACCAACAATCGCCTTATTAGGCTGCACAGGAAATCCTGTTACAGAAGAAACCAGTCTTGAGCAATTTAATATCTCTCTGGTATTCACATCAGGCTGGCATGGAAACAAATCCTTGCGAGTCTTAACCGCCATCACTACTTCTTCCAGTGAGGCATTGCCTGCCCGTTCACCTAACCCATTGATGGTGCATTCAATCTGGCGCGCACCATTCAATACTGCTGACAATGAATTAGCCACTGCGAGACCCAAGTCATTATGACAGTGCACTGAAAAAATCGCTTTGTGTGAATTAGGAATGCGTTCAATTAATTGCCCGATCATCGGCCCGAATTCACCAGGAAAGCCATAACCAACGGTATCTGGGATATTTAATGTGGTCGCTCCGGCATCAATCACGGCTTCCAGAATACGGCATAAAAAATCAGGGTCGGAACGCCCGGCGTCTTCCGGTGAAAACTCAACATTATCGGTAAACCGCCGAGCATACTTGACTGCTTTTACCGCCATCTCGACAACTTGCTCCGGCTCCATGCGCAACTTGTTTTTCATGTGGATCGGAGAGGTGGCAATGAACGTATGAATACGAAACTGTTTGGCACTCGACAACGCTTTAGCTGCGCGATCCAAATCTTTTTCAAGCGCTCTGGCCAATCCGCAAACAACACTGTCTTTAATAGTATTTGCTACGGCTTGAACCGACTCAAAATCACCTTCACTGGCAGCCGGAAAACCGGCCTCAATGACATCGACTTTGAGACGTTCCAAGGCTTTGGCAATGCGAATTTTCTCTTCGCGAGTCATGGATGCGCCCGGGCTTTGCTCGCCATCACGCAATGTGGTATCAAAAATAATTAACTGGTCGGTCATTGGTTTAACTCCCAAGCAATTCTGGCGTATTTGTCAGAATCTAAAAACATTAGTGTTCAGTCTGTCAATGAAAACTTGATCTCAACAACCATGCCACTAAAGCTGATATATCTGGAATGCTGTCTTGATCAGATCGTCAGACCTGGAAAAACAAAATGGAAAAATGGATTTTTTGACGCGCTCAATGAATGCCCATCAGGGCAGGAGCGCTAGCGGGAGTGAGTGATGGACGCTATCATCAGATGTTGTAGCGTTAAAATGTTTCAAGGAAAAATAAGTCATTGGCTAAATACTATGTAAAGTGAGCTGCACAATACACATCATTAATTAGCATTGGATTGTAGCTTAAAAAAAATCATGATTCCAGTGAATTATTACCAACTGTGTGGATTATTGATCCGTGTCAATCCTGGAATTACGCTTTTTATGTATCATCAATATAGTATGCAACGGCCCTGAGCAGGCATAACCCAGGAACAATAAAAACAAGGTCAACGGAGGGTGGGCAAAAATGATTGAGAACGCCAGCATCACTCCACAGGCAACAATAAACGGTACCCGACCACGCAAATCGATATCTTTAAAACTGTAATAGCGCAGATTACTGACCATCAGTATTCCTGTACAAGCAGTCAATATCAGAGTTGCATAAGGCAACCAGTTATAATCCAGATCGAATTCAATCAAAACCCAGACCAGACAGGCCAAAATCGCTCCGGCTGCCGGACTCGGCAGGCCTTGAAAATAGCGCTTGTCCTCAACTTCAAGTTGCACGTTGAATCGCGCCAGGCGTAAAGCACCTCCAGCCATGTGAATAAACGCTGCTATCCAGCCCAGCTTCCCAAGTGGGGCCAAGGCCCAGGTATACATTAAAATTGCAGGCGCAACAGCAAACGAGACCACATCAGCCATGCTGTCATATTGCGCGCCAAAATCACTTTGAGTATTGGTTAAGCGCGCGACACGTCCATCCAGCCCATCCAGTACAATTGCAAAAATAATTGCAATCGCTGCGTTTTCATAGCGCTCGTTAATCGAAGACGTGATGGAAAAAAAACCGCAAGAGAGTGCGGCTGTGGTCAGCAGGTTAGGTAGCAAGTAAATACCCCGACGCCTTCTGACATCGCTATCGGACTGCTGGTTCGGTAGTTTGTTTCCCACAAGGTATCCTTATCGCAGCCTGGATGTTTGCTTGATTGACCGTATTGATAAAAAAACTGAATGACGATTGATGAGCATACAGTAATTCCGCCAAGGAAAACTAAATTTTGAACTTGACAGTAAACCAGACACGGCACTGCCAACGAGACCAGTCATTGAAAATGGCCAGTTGAAAAATGATTTGATCAGAGAGCGACAGCTCGGCACCTGATGTTCAAGTCAGATACTTTAACTGTCGTCCTGAACAAGCCAACCCGCAACATCCGGGTCTGTAGTTTATCGATCAAATATCACGTTAATTTTTACTGTGATCAACAATTTTATTGGCCTTAATCCAAGGCATCATATCACGTAATCTGGCACCGACTTCTTCAATCTGATGTTCACGACCCAGTCGACGCTTGGCTTTGAGAGTCGCTGCACCGGCTTGATTTTCCATAATAAATTCTCGGGCAAATTCACCGTTTTGAATTTCCTTGAGAATTCGCTGCATTTCGCTCTTGGTCTCTTCAGTAATCACACGAGGCCCACGAGTCAAATCACCATATTCTGCAGTATTCGAGATTGAATATCGCATATTGGCAATACCGCCTTCATACATTAAATCCACGATCAGTTTTAATTCGTGCAAGCATTCGAAATAAGCCATTTCCGGGGCATATCCGGCTTCTACCAGAGTTTCAAATCCAGTCTGTACCAGCGCTGTTGCACCACCGCATAATACTGCTTGCTCACCAAATAAATCAGTTTCAGTTTCTTCACGGAACGATGTCTCGATTACGCCAGCACGTCCACCACCGTTGGCAGATGCATAGGACAAAGCGATATTTTTAGCCTTTCCTGAAGCATCCTGGGCAACTGCAATCAGAGTCGGCACACCACCGCCTTGTGTATATGTTGATCGCACCAGGTGACCCGGGCCTTTAGGTGCAATCATAATGACATCCATATCAGCGCGAGGCGTGATTTGCTCAAAGTGAATATTGAACCCATGTGCAAAAGCCAGGGTTGCACCCTGCTGCATATTCGGTTCAATGTCAGCTTTATACAATGAAGCCTGAAATTCATCTGGAGCAAGTACCATAACTACATCTGCTTCTTTGACCGCATCTGCAATAGGTCTGACCGTCAGCCCGGCATTCTCGGCCTTGACTGCGGAAGCAGAGCCTGGTCTGAGTCCGACCACGACGTTAACACCGGAATCATTGAGATTATTGGCGTGTGCATGACCTTGCGACCCATAGCCCACAATCGCAACCTTTTTGGATTGTATCAGTGACAAATCCGCGTCTTTATCGTAATAAACCTGCATCAGCTTTCCTTCTAAAAATCTGTTTGAGTCAATAAAAATGTGAGATAAATTCTGGCGCTCTTTTGCACCGTTTGCCTCGCCCAGGCAACTGTCAAACCGTTAATGCTTTCTCTCCTCTGGCGACGCCGGTGGCTCCTGATCGCACTACTTCAATAACTGCGTCTTTTTTCAAAATCGATAAAAACGAATCGAGTTTTTTGGACGCTCCGGTCACTTCTACAACCAGGGTGGTGGGAGAAACATCGAGAATTTTGCAGCGGTAAATATCCACCAGTCGCATGACTTCATCGCGCACCTCACCGACAGCGTACAGTTTAACCAGCATCAACTCTCTTTCCAGATAACTGGAATCAGTCAGATCAACAAGCTTGACGACATCAATCAATTTATTCAATTGCTTGGTGATCTGTTCGATAACGCTGTCATTACCAGTCGTGACGATTGTCATTCTGGATAGCGTCGGGTCCTGGGTTGGCGCGACTGTCAATGATTCAATATTGAAATTACGCGCTGAAAACAATCCGGCAACGCGTGACAAAGCCCCTGCCTCATTCTCCATCAGCACAGAAATAATATGACGCATATCAGGCCAGTTCTCTTTTTGTTGTCATGCCCGGTGGCAAACGCATTTCATGATGGCCTTTACCGGCCTCGATCATCGGATAAACATTTTCCGAGTCGTCTGTAATAAAGTCCATAAACACAGTGCGCTGAGTTTGGGCAAAAGCTTCTTCCAGAGCCGGCCTGACATCCTCAGGTTTTTCTATTCTGACCCCGATATGACCGAAACTTTCAGCGAGCTGGATAAAATCCGGCAATGCTTCCATATAAGAGTGCGAGTAACGGCTGCCATAAGAAAATTCCTGCCATTGACGGACCATACCCATATAGCGATTGTTAAGATTAATCACTTTAACCGGAGTTGAATACTGCATTGCTGTAGCCAGTTCCTGAATACACATCAGAATACTGGCTTCTCCGGTTACACAAGCGACTTGTGCATCCGGATTGGCGATACTGACACCGATTGCAGCAGGCAATCCAAAACCCATTGTGCCCAGACCACCGGAGTTAATCCAGCGACCCGGCTTGTTAAATTTGTAATATTGTGCAGCCCACATTTGATGCTGCCCCACGTCTGAGGTTACAAATGCATTACCAGCAGTCACTTCATGGAGTTGCTCAATCACATATTGTGGTTTGATTTTTGAACTGTTTCGATCAAATTCAAGACAGTTCATGGAACGCCACTCTTCAATCTGCGCCCACCATTCTTTCAAGTCATCCTGATTTGATCTGGATTTATCCTGCTCCAGTAACTCAATCATGGTTTCCAGTACGGGTTTGACCTGGCCGACAATCGGAATATCCACCTTAACCGTCTTGGAAATCGAAGCTGGATCAACATCGACATGGATAATTTTTGCATGTGGACAAAATGTAGCGATCTTTCCGGTTACCCGATCATCGAATCGCGCACCGATCGCAATCAACACATCACATTTGTGCATACCCATGTTGGCTTCATAGGTGCCGTGCATACCCAGCATACCCAAAAACTGCTTGTCATCAGCCGGGTAACTTCCCAAACCCATTAACGTGTTGGTGATCGGATAATTCAGCAATCGGGTAAATCTGGTCAGTTGCTCAGATGCATGACCCAATACCACACCGCCTCCGGTATAAATCATTGGGCGTTTGGCCTTGAGCATCAAATCCACTGCCTTTTTGATTTGACCACGGTGACCTTTGCTTTCCGGTCGGTACGAACGCATGCTGACCTGTTCAGGATACTTGTACGGAATGCGAATATTCGGGTCGGTTATGTCTTTTGGAATATCTACAACAACCGGGCCTGGACGACCAGTGGTAGCAACATAAAACGCTTTCTTGATAGTATCCGCCAGCTCGTAAACGTCTTTAACCAGAAAGTTATGCTTGACGCAAGGCCGGGTAATACCGACCATGTCGACTTCCTGAAACGCATCACTGCCAATCACAGGAGTTGATACCTGGCCACTGATAACTACAAGAGGAATCGAATCCAGATAAGCTGTAGCAATGCCGGTTACGGCATTGGTTGCACCCGGACCGGATGTAACCAGCGCCACCCCTGGTTTTCCGGTTGAGCGCGCGTAACCATCGGCTGCATGCGTAGCGCCTTGTTCATGACGTACCAGAATATGACGAACTGCTTCCTGTTTGAATAATGCATCGTAAATATGCAATACAGCGCCGCCAGGATATCCGAATACATGCTCGATACCCTCGTCCTTAAGCGCCTGGATAACAATTTCAGCCCCGCTAAGTTCCACTCAGGGTTCCCTCTTGTTTTAATTTCATTGTGGAGATTTTGTCAGTATGAGTTCACAATAGAACTGGACAGGTTATCGAGCTTTGCATCTGACGTCAAGTTTATGATACAAAGAACTGCATAGAACAGGTTCTCAGCTGATTCTTTTCATTAAACCTGACACTATCATCACACAACAGAATCGACCACTCTCAATCCATGAACGACACAAATTGGTTTTGCAAACTTGACAACATCGGCGTCATTTCAGTCACAGGACATGACAATCGTCAATTTCTGCAAGGACAAACCACCTGCGATTTTAATGCACTGGAACACAACACCTGGACCAGAGGTGCTTTGTGCAACCCCAAAGGCCGGGTTCTCGCTGTTTTCGATGCTATTGCAACACAATCCGGAATTCTACTCCTGTTATCACGAATCATTCTGGACAAGGTATTGAATCGCCTTAAAATGTTCGTGTTGCGCGCTGATGTCGTTCTCACAGACGCCAGTGACGACTGGGAAATCAGCGGCTTGTGCCTCAATCCACCCTTACAGGATTCACTGAATCTGCCAGGCAGCAAATCTGTCAAGGCAAATCACAACAACGTGCTGCTCTGTGTTCACGATAAACAGGAACCTGACGCTCTCTACCTGAATCTGACTGACGCTCACAACAACCTCAACCCCGACAATCCATTGAATCAGCTGGATTTAACTCAACACGACCAAACTGTCTGGGATACCAGGCAAATCAGCGCTGGTATTCCGATCATAACCGACTACACCTATGAAGCATTTACTCCACATATGCTCAATCTTGATTTACTCGACGCCATCAGCTTTAACAAAGGCTGTTATACAGGCCAGGAAGTAATCGCCAGAACCCAGTATCTGGGAACGCTCAAACGCCGCATGTTTATGCTGAGCGCCTCAATCGAGATACCACCTGAACCAGGCACCACTATTGTATCCAGCTCCGACCCTGGGAACATCAGCCTTGGGCAAGTGGTGCGCAGCAGTCATTGCCCTCAAGGTTCAATCCTGCTTGCTGTCCTGCAAACCTCGGCAATTGACTGTCAGGATCTGATCATAAAAGATCAGCCTTCATGCAGTCTGCAACTCAAACATAGCTTTGATCCAGAGTTCGCCTTATCATGACAATTGAATCATCAGGCAGCTCCGAACGCCTGTTCAGACGGGTCGGTCTGATCACTCTCGGTGCTGTTTTTTTCCTGATTTTCGTTGGCGCTCTGGTGCGTGCAACTGGATCAGGCATGGGCTGCCCGGATTGGCCAACCTGCTTCGGACAATGGATTCCACCGACGCATGAATCTCAGTTACCAGCCGATTATCATCAGATTTACGCACAACGCGGCTATCTCAATACTGATTTTAACGTTGCCAAAACCTGGACCGAGTATTTGAACCGGCTCACTGGAGTCATCATCGGCCTGCTTGTGTTGACAACAATGGTATTGACGTTTCAATACCGCAAACAGGATAAAACCATGATAGTACTCGGCATCCTGGTGTTTGTTCTGGTTGGTATACAGGGCTGGCTGGGAGCAATGGTCGTCGCCAGCAATTTGCGACCGGTGATGATCAGTGTTCACATGATCTCAGCATTGATCATCGTTGGCTTGCTGATTTACCTGCTCAACAGAGCGTATCGCCGGGAATTGAAGTCACTGGACTGGACACTGCTACCAACATCAATCAAGCCCGCCTTGAGCCTGGCACTTGCCCTGGTGGTGATACAGGTTGTGATGGGTACACAAGTCAGAGAGGCTGTTGATACAATTGCCCAACAGATGGGGGAAATCAACCGGGAGCAGTGGCGCCAGCATTTTCCGCTGATTTTTTATGTCCATCGCAGCTTTTCTGCGTTGATTCTGTTTTCGGTCATCTGGTTGATCTGGCACAGTAAAGCCTTTGTGTTCAATTACAGACTCAGCCGAAACATTGCCATCACCTTGATTTGCGCCATACTGACTGAAATTGTGCTGGGTATTACCATGGATCGTTTTTCATTCCCGGCTTTTGCGCAGCCACTGCATTTGTTATGTGCAACGCTGATTTTTGCCTGCCTGACCTGGAGTCGGCTGGCAATTCTTCTGGGCTCGCAACAAGGCAAACAGTCAGCTCGAACACTATGAGTACTGGTTATGAATCACATATTGCTGTATCCCATATAAAACCAGATCAGGATCAATCTCAACCTGACCACCCAATACTGGAGCGATCAGTCCAGCATCACCGCCGCTAAGAACCAGTTGAGGTGGAGGACAACCCATTCCCTCTACCTGAGCTGCCAGACGCTGGACCATGCCTGCCACTGCATTTAACAAACCACTGGAAATAGCCTGGATTGTATTCCCGCCAATACCGTCAAAATTACAGTCAGCGACAACAGGCAATGCCTTTGCGCCTTGTTTCAATGATTCACGCATTAACACAAACCCAGGCATTATCACACCACCTAAATGTATCGGCCCTTCAACCAGAATATCCGCTGTTATTGCTGTGCCGCAGTCAATAACGATAGCCGGAAGCGAATAGCGCCCATAAAGCCCCAGCAATGCCATCCATCGATCCACACCAATAGTGCCCAGCGAGTATTGACTTGTTATCCTGGGCAACTGTGATATTTCCTTGATAAACAATGCTTTCACACCCCAGTTCAACTGCACCCAATTGCTGATCTGGTTTTCAATCTCTGAACCCGCTACGTTTGACACCCAAACCTGCGTCGGTGGCTGAAGTGTTGACCAGAGTTGATTGATCTGAGCAGTTAAATCAGTTTCATCTCTGTGCAGGAGTGCCTGACTGCCGTCAAGTGTCAGTCGATCCATATCGCCAAACGACCATTTGATGCGTGTGTTGCCGATATCAACCAGTAAATGCAGAGGAGCGCGAGTCATCAACCTGACAAACTGACTTCACCAATGGAATAATGCCCCACATTGCCCGAGGTATCTTCAACGGCCAGCATCCCCTGCACATTAATCCCTTTTGAAATCCCGGTTACTTCCTGTTGCCCCATATGCAAAACAATCTTACGCCCTTTCAAATGATCCCAACGATTCCACTCCTCCTGAAACCCGGAGAATCCACTTTGCTCAAACTGTTGAAGTACAACGATGATGTGCTGAATCAATTCAGCAATCAACCGGTTTCTGGCTGGCATCGACTCCTGCATGGTTGTGTACAAGTCAATCCATTGCTGATCGATAGTTACCGCTGAATCAGGGGCAACCCAGCGGTTCAAGCCAACTCCGATAACGGCCAGGCATTGAGCCTCATTCCTGGCAACGATATCAACCAGGATTCCGCCCAGTTTACGATGCTGACAATACACATCGTTCGGCCATTTCAGTGATAATTCATCAACCTTAAACGTCTGCAACGCTCGAATCACAGCCAGTCCAATGGCCAGACTCAGCCCTGTTAATTCCTTGAGTTGGTTCTGAAACTGCCACGACATCGACAAATAGACATTATGCCCTTCAGGTGACACCCAGGCTCGACCCCGCCGTCCTCGCCCCTGAGTCTGGGATTCCGCTACACAAACGACCCCCGACAGCAGTGACTGATCGCAATAATCCAGAACATATGAATTCGTCGATTCTGTCGCACCAAGGATTAACATACGACTGATCTTATCGACGGCAGCCTGACCCAGACAGGAAAGAATCTTATCCTCATTTAAGCGCTCCACAGCGGGAAAAATGTTCGTTGTCATTCACCTAATATACCAATTTTGATTAAAGCCTGCCGAAAAATGCGTTTTAATATCAGCAACATAGATAAACAATGAGTTGTGAAACCCAAACCAGCAAGAACAAACAACCATAGATGCAAGCGTGTGTCAAAATCCTGAAAGACTTGAATTTTAAGTTGAATTATCCTCAATTATTGGTTATAAGTATTGGGTGTCTTACGTCCGACACGTAATAAATCTCATATCTATGAGGAGGAACTAAAAAATGAAAAAACTTCTTAGCATCATTGCAATTATCATGGTTACTTTCGGCAGCTTGAGCGCTTGCCTTGATGATCCTAATGCGACTACTCAACGTCCACAAGGCGGAAAGTACGGAGCAGACTAAAATCTAGTCTCTCGAAAATTCTGACTCTGCTCCGTATTACAGTCATTCAGCGACTGTTATGGAGCAGAGTTTTTTTGGCTGCAAGAACGCTTCTCTTAAAATACCAAAAAGCCTGGCATCACAAGGCACGTTCTCAATTGCATTTTTTTAATACTCTGTTCGCTGAAAGCAAAAACCCCTCTGACCTCCTCAGGTTTTTTCAGTCCAGTTTAAATTGACATCTGACCCGCTCGACTGCTTTCTCGACACTGTCAACGCCTTTCTGTTGTATTTTTTCGTCAAACGCCTGCCCTACCCAGACCGCCTGACCGGATTCAATCACAGCCTGGTGAACTGCGCGGATTCGGCGTTGCATTCTGTTCGGACCCAAACGCATCGCCAGTTTGTGCAGTAAAATTCGTTTTCGGTCTGGCCCGGTGTAATGCCCGGCTGCCTCTATCAAACCAGTGCCTGGATCTCCATCCCCGTATTGCATTGAATCCGAGCCCTTGCCAAAATCAAACAGATACACCGGTTTCCCGGTGACACAGGCTTCGGTTACCATTGACACACTCTCACCGCTTACAATGAAGGCATCTGCAACACTGAGGAATGCCATATAAGGGTTATCCTGTTGATTTTCGCGCCAATCATAAAAAAAATTGGGAATCTTAATCCCGTTTTGCAAAATACGCGAAGCATCATCAGGTGTTCTGGCACTGGTACT
>JAHZJL010000282.1 GCA_022600935.1 Gammaproteobacteria bacterium | reverse complement strand
TCAAAGAGTTATTAAGCGATCTGGTTAAAAAATATCCGCTGCAATAAATTCTTGAAATTGGCCTGTTTATTCACTGCTTGTCGTTAAATAGTTATTCAAGGCAGGCCAGCATTCTTCAAACCCTGTCGAATTTCGCTTGCACTTTCAAACACTGTCCATGCCGTCAAATTCGACAAAGCATTAACACGCTCCCGATCCAGATCAATTAAAAACGCGCCTTGCTCAGCAAAAGTCCTGTAATGCGGAAAATGATCGAACGGTCGGATTTTATTGTGCATTTTTTGATTTAATTGGCCAGCATTTTTGTCAATTTTTTTTATCCAGCTTTTGACGCGATCCAGATACATCCAGCAGATATTGGCTTGATACGGTTTGATGCCATGCCTGCTATTTGATTTAATTTGATAGGGCTGGCAATGGGTTAGCGGCTGTTCTGTCTTTTGTTTTTGGGCAAACACTTCACACAGTTTCACCAGCTCTTTGTCGCCATTATCGATGACGACATTATGAATCAAGAGTCCGCTGGGGCGAAACAAACTGACCAGATCGTCTTTAATGGTTTGTTCCGAAATTGACTGACAACCATTTTCAGGCTCCTGAAATGGTTTGGCTGTGTTAATAAACACAATCACATTGGACACCCCGCGAACCAGTAACGGCATTAGCGCAAGATTATCGATATCACCACCATCACCGTGTTGAAATTCATCGGCTTTGCGACGCACATCTTTGCCAGCATTGTTAATTGCTTCACGATCAACCGGCCAATGTCTGAGTTCAGGAAAGATCAGATTCGGAATTTTTTTGCCGGACAACGTCACTAATGGTGCTGCGCTGGACACGCCAATAGCATCTGACAAGGTAAACTGGTAGCGATCACTGAATGGATTATCTCCACGCGATACCTTGCCCTTCAATTGCACCGTGTAACGGCCATGTTTAGCTGATTTTTCAGGCTCGTAACTATCATAGCCGAATGACTCGATGTAACCTCCACCGACAACAACAGTCTCGCCATCCTTTTTGAACGAGAAACGCTGCCGTATCCCGCTATACAGCGGTGTCATTTCAGCTGGGAAATAATCTTCCGGTTTTTTTGATAACTGTTCAGCCAGCATCGTGCCGAGCACAATTAAATAAGGACGATTTTCACGTTCGATTGTATAAAAATCACTCGCAAGCAAGCGCGAATTTCCTTTCAGAATCTGCTTTAATGCGGCGCTATGAAAGGTAAATAATTTCTCATTATCATATAAATCGAAAGGCTCAAGAAAAATTGAACCCACAATGTCCGAATAGCCTTCATCACCACGAAAGCCAGCAAACAACTTGTCGACCGTTGCAGCGTTATGAATCACCGTGGACATTGCCATAGAATCCACTGTATCTGGTTTTAACGATTGATCACTGAATTTTTCAGGCGGAATATACTCCCCTAGAAAGCGTTGTTCATCAAAGCGTTTGGGTAAATACGTATAGGGTACGCTGGTCCAGGACCCACCTGAATTTGCAGAAATATATTGAATGTGATCAAGCCATCCCAGGCGTTGCAAGGCACGTAACTGGCCCAAAGTTGCTGATGCTGAGCGTGTACCGCCTCCTGAAAATGCAACACCGAGTGATGCCCGGTTGATTAGCCACGGAACCTGATAATCCGGATCTTTCAACTCCGGTGGAAAAGTCTTCTCATCCCTGGTTGTATCCCAAACTCTAACGGCTACAGTATCCAACCGCCCTGCAATACACAGCTCATTACTGGCAAGCAGTAACACGATCAAGGTCAATCCAATCCGGCTCAACGTCCACATAACCTGCCTCATTTAATAATGCTGATGATAAGAAACCTGCGCAACTGTGTATGGTAATTCATAACAATCTGATGAATGATTATACGCGTGTTAGAGGGCTCAGCAGAGTGTGTTAAACAACTCACACTCAGACTAAAATCAATTTGGACATTGCCAGTGATATAAAAAGCCATTGATCGACAACCGCTCAGTACGATCAATGACCAGTTAGTTGTCATCAAGATTTAACTGCTTCAAAACTCTCGTTTTAAGGCAATCATCAGTCACTGAAATAAATCCTTTCTATTTCATGCAATTTTACCCTTGGTTAGGTATGATAATAAGTTTTTTCAACCTGCTTTTTACTTGCAGTTCATCCCAGTCTCAACAACAGATTGACTACCTTTTGAACAACAACACCAGCCAAGCCGTGAGTGAAGCTACCCTGTTTATCGTTTCTGCACCTTCAGGCGCAGGCAAAACCAGTCTTGTCAAAGCATTGCAAGAGGTCATTGAAAACATTACAGTGTCGGTATCGCACACTACCCGCAAACCGCGTCCGGGTGAAGTGGATGGTAGTGACTATCATTTTGTCTCTGTGGAGGAATTTAAGCGTATTCAGGCCAGCCAGGGGTTTCTCGAATCCGCTCAGGTATTCGACCGTTATTACGGGACAGCCAGAGCCACAGTGGAAGAGTCGCTGGCACAAGGAATCGATGTCATACTGGAAATCGACTGGCAAGGTGCGCAGCAGGTTCGTGAGCAATTTCAGGACAGCGTGTCTATTTTTATTCTACCGCCTTCTCTTGAGATACTGGAACAACGCTTGAGGCAACGCGCCCAGGACAATGAGGAAACCATAGCCCGACGGATGCAGGATGCGTTATCGGAAATTTCACATCATACCGAATATGATTTTTTAATCCTGAATGATGAGTTCGATGACACGCTGGAGTCTTTTAAATCCATTATTCTGTCATCACGCCAGACAAACCGGCGTCAAATAATTCTACACCGACAAATCATTAATAATCTGCTGGCAGGGAAACAGTGACAACCTGCTCGGCATCCTGCTCAGCGTATTGTTGACATGCGCCCCTTAACAATCAGATGTCTTGCTGGTGATTTCCAGCAATCAAGACCTTGTATGTTAATTATCCAGAATCACCCGCATCGATAAATCAACTGCTTTGATATCTTTGGTCAACAAACCGACCGAAATGTAATCAACCCCGGTTTCTGCAATTGATCTGATTGTATCGAGATTAACATTACCCGATGCTTCCAGAGCGACCCGGCCATTGACAAATTCCACAGCCTGACGCAGTTCAGCAAGACTGAAGTTATCCAGCATGATCCGGTCCAGCGGCAGCAAAACAGCTTCTCTGAGTTGCTGAAAATTTTCCACTTCAAGTTCAATCAAGATATCGGGATTGTCCTGTCTTGAACGATTGACTGCATCCTGCAGCGAACCACAGGCCAGAATATGGTTTTCCTTGATTAGGATTGCATCATGCAAACCGATCCGGTGATTCTCGCATCCGCCTGTTTTCACTGCGTATTTCTGAGCGATCCGCAAGCCGGGAACTGTTTTACGGGTGTCCAAAACAGTTGCGTTAGTGCCAGTGACAGCTTGCGCATAGTCATGCGCCAGACTGGCTGTCCCGCTAAGGGCTTGCAACCAGTTCAAAGCGGTTCGCTCAGCGCTCAATAACGCTCTGGCAAGGCCGGTGATCTGGCATAACTCAGTATCAGCATCGACTTGCCGCCCCTCTTCAACCTGCCATTTAATGCGGCAATCGGGATCAAGCTGCATGAACGCCTGGTCAAACCAGGGTCTGCCACAAATAACTGCCTGCTCCCTGCAAATCACGCGCGCCGTGGCTCGACAATCAGCATCGATCAGTTGCGCGGTTAAGTCTCCGCTGCCGATATCTTCGACCAATGACTGCTGGATATCGGATAGAACCTCCGCCTGGAACTGCTTGTGATCAATCAATGCCATGTTTAGCCACCAGTTGTCTGGCGTTATCTTCAAGCTGGTTGATCTGCTCGGCAAGATGTTGCATGATTGTCCTGATATCCGCTTTGGCAACTGATTCAGGTATCTGGACCGGCTCACCTACAGCGAGCGCCGTATGACAACAAGGCCAGGGAATTTCCATATCATCCCAGCGTTTATGCATCACCGATTTGTGACTTGACCACACCGATGCCGGCACCAACAGATACCCGAGTTCTGAAGCAATTCGAATCGCACCTTGCTTGACCACGCCTTTGGGTCCCAGCGGCCCATCAACAGCAATCACTCCGGTGCTATGCCGCTGCATGGCTTCCTGCATGAGCCTGAATGAGTGCTTGCGGCCATTATCGGGTAGTTGAACGCAGGACAAACCGAACTGACGGCAAATTTCACCAATCACAATACCGCGTGGCGACCAACTGGTGAATGCGACAGCTGTCTCACCACGCTGCTGCACCCATTGCCAGGCGCATAACGCAAAAATCGGCACATATTTACCATGCCAGAAACACAGAATCATCTTGGCCTGATTGTCCCGATACTCATCAATGCGCTCAAATCCGGTACAGGATTTACGCCAGGTAATAAAAAACAATTTCAAGATACTGGCAAACAACCAGCCCAGGCATTTAGCAGTAAAGGGAACCGGCGCGGTTAACTGCAAGTCCTGGTGATTTGTACCTGCTGCTGTTGTTGATGGTTGCTCACTGCTCATGTTTTCTCATAAACAGGATCGATCAGGCTGATGTCGGAAAATCGATCAGGTTGCCAGGTTTCAGACCTGGGAATACATGCCGCAGCACGGGCAATATTCATAGCAATTTTCCATTGGACAGCAACCATGCGCAGTTTGGCTGAACGCTGCAATGGTGGCGGTTGCTCTTGTTTTTCAGCAATCAGGTTCCGATACAACAGCAACGCATCATCAACCGTGTCGTCGATTTCGTAATCTCCGGCTGTCTGCATTGCCGATTCCGACAACTGTCTGCGCTGTTCTGGTGAACATTCAGCAACCCATTCGAGTGCCTGACAAAACTGATCCTCGTCACCTTTTAACAAACGGCCATTGACACCATCGTCAACCAGCTCCCTGACTCCCGGAGCATCCAGCACAACAGCAGGAACTCCGGCGGCCATCGCCTCCACCAGCACCATGCCCTGGGTTTCAGTCAGTGAGCTAAAAGCAAACACATCCATTGCATTGTATGCGTCTCTGAGTTGCTCGGTCTCCAGAAAACCGGTAGTCACCAGTCGATTTTCAACACCGTGTTTCCGACAAATTTCAATAATATCCTCTTTCATCGGCCCGCAACCAACCAGAGCAAACCAGGCATCTTTGCGTGACTGCAGAAACCTGGCCACAGCAGTACTCAAATACGTCAGATTTTTTTCAGAAGCAAGACGCCCGACATGACCGACCAAAAATGCATGTTCAGGAATATTCCATTTAGAACGCAATCTGGCACCGTTGCCATTGGCAAAGTAAGACACATCGATACCAGTCGGGATAACATGGATCGGCACTCGTACACCACGTTTACGCAGTAATAATGCGACGCTTTCACTGGGTGCAATCACGGTATCGCAAAAATTGCAGAACCCGGTCACCAGACTGATTAAATAGCGCTTGAGCCGCCAGGAACTGACAGACATGTAATGGCTGTATTTCTCATACATGGTGTGGTAGGTAAACACCAGTGGAGTGTTATAACAAGCCGCTGCTCTTAATGCTGTGCCGCCCAAGACAAAGGGATGATGGGAATGAACAATATCCGGTCTGGCCACGGATAGCGCCGAAGCCATTTTGCCTGGCACCGGTAACGGCCAGGAAAATGCACTACCGTTAAAATGGTGAATTGCAGGAAAGCGAACCACATCAAAATCATCAGGCGGCAGGTTTTTATAAGACGCTGTTGCAACGACAACGTTATGTTGACGTGCCCGGTATCGATTGACAAATTGTTCTACACTTTTGGTTACCCCACCCACACAAGGCGTGTAAGTGTTTGTCGCCATTAATATATTTATTTTTTTACCAGCCTCTTCCATGTGCCACCGATTTTCAGCAAGTTTTCATCCAACCAAACATCATTGAAATCCCGATTGTGCAATTCCGCTCTCCAATACAACAGAATTATGCATTTCGGCTCGCTGTTTTGATGTCTACCCTTGATTGATGTCGTAAAAATGTTTGGTTGTAATTATTTGATTCAGCTCTTAAACGATAACCAATCCTCCCGCATAATTCCAGCAAATTATTATTGATTGACGGTTTACAATCAAGTTAGACGGGAACAAAAGCTGTTTACAGCCTAACATTGTTGATCCTGAAAATAACTGCTCTATCTGTTGAATCACAGAAAAACGACAAAATCTGTTATTTGTTTATCAGTCCGGTTATACATTCAGTTGGTCATCCAACACGTGTGTGCCGTTGAATTTTATAATGACAACCAGACTGAATGTATTTACTGTTAATCGATGACGCCTAGTACACTGGTTGTTGTTACCGGAGTTTCAGCGTCACTGTCATTCCAAATTTACTGGATTTGAACCAGTATTTTTGCCTGGCCGTTACATTTGCCACTTTCTGAAGGAGCAGTCAGTGCCACACTGGCATAACCATCGACCAAGGCTTCCGGCAAGTTACCAGAAACTTTCAGTTTACCATTATTCATCGTCGAAATCTGAGCCGGAATGTCGATATCCTTGGCTGACATGCTGATTGCCTTTTGTTTGGCATCACTTGACACCTCAAACACAAACTCGCTGCCAGGCGCCACGGCTAACGCACCTTTTTGCGGCTGGGGTGATAAAACCTTGACTTCAGGTTTTTTACAGACCACCTGGCGAGCGCCACCGCCGTAAGCAAATACAGATTGACTCAGTGTCATGCTGAGCAACAACGTGATCATACTGCTTGATACTAATTGGGTTTTATTCATGATTCTCTCCCGGGCTAACACTGTTAACCATACACTAATTGTAATAACTGGAATTTTATTTATAACACGTAAACATTGAAACCGAGAATCTGCCCACTCTTTGACCATCTTACCTGACCACAGCCCAAGGCTTCAATCGTCTTGACTTAGCGAGCATAATCAATCGGTTTGGTGCTCAATACTCTCGACACGCACTTCAATATCCAGAGATTCAAGATAATTCTTTTCATGGATTAAGTCAGCATGGGTCAGAGGGTGTTGATCCAGCCATTCCTTACTGAACTTCAATATCATTTCATGTCGACTGAGGTGGATGATAACTCCGCTGTCATCGCCATCAGAGCGGCCACGATGCAGCAATACTGCAACCCGCAACAACAAACTCAGAAACCGGGTCTTATTCCGATCCGATTTTGGCAAAATTTTAATGGCTTTTTTACAATACTGGCGACGCTGATTTCTGACCAATGCAGCAAGCAAGGTTTGTTCGGTTCTGGAAAAACCCGGCAAGTCCATGTTTTTAAGCAAATACTCACTGTGTTTGTGGTATTGACTGTGGGATATCTGCAAACCGATTTCATGCAGTTCAGCAGCCCATTGCAGCAACATCCCGTCCTGTTTTTTGAGCCCGCATTGACTGCGAACCTGTTTGAACAGTTGTTTTGCCGTCGACGTCACTCGATCGGCATGGGCTGCGTCAATATTCCAGCGCTTGCGGGTCGAATCGACTGTCTCGGAACGGATATCCCGGTGCTGGATACGCCCAATCAGTTCGTACAACAAGCCTTCCCGAAGCGCCTGATCTGATACTTCCAGTGATTCAATATGCAGTGCTTCGAAAATTCCGGTGAGTACCGCCACACCACCCGGTAAAATCGGGATTCGGTCGTCCTTGACTTTTTTAAGCTGGATATTGTCGATGTGACCGGCCTGGATCAGGTGGTCGCGTAACATGTACAGGGATTTCAGCGAAATACCCTGAGAGCACCAGCCTTCCTCTTGAACAATTGCCCGAATCGCTCGAATACTGCCGGAACAACCCACGGCTTGCTGCCAGTTCCTGGAGGTAAACTTGTCGGCCACCGGGTAAATTTCCAGCTGGGTTTCCATCACGGCGTTGAGCATTCGCCGGGGTGATATTTCACCATCGGGAAAATGTTCCAGACTGGTGCTGACGCTGCCCAACCCGATGCTGTCGCGCACAATCGGCTCCATGCCTTTACCAACAATCAATTCGGTGCTGCCACCACCAATATCAATCACCAACCGCTTGTTATCGGTTGCAGCATGTCCATAAGCGACGCCGAGATAAATCAGTCGGGCTTCCTCGAGGCCGGATATAATTTCTACCGGATGATTCAGATATTTTTGCGCTTTTTTAATAAAATCATCCGCATTGCGTGCTTCACGCAGTGTTTTGGTTCCAACAACCCGAACATCGCTACCCGGTAAATCCCGAATCCGTTGACCGAAACGTTCAAGACAATCCAGCGCACGTTGCTTGGCCTGACCGGAAATCCGGCCACTCCTGGTCAATCCACCACCCAGGCGCACAGTTTCCCGCAATCGATCGATGACAAACAAACTGCCGGTAGAATCGATGCGAGCGACAATCATGTGAAAACTGTTTGAACCCAGATCCACTGCAGCCAGTATCCGGCCATGATCTTCAGCCGCGGATACAGTCTCTTGTTCAGTCATCATCTCAACCATTATTCCAATCCGATGAACGTCACTTGTGATTTCAGAAGATACCAATGTATACAGCGCGCAGTATAGACAACCTGATCACAAATAGCATCCCCTGTTGGTTGAAAAGTAAAGCCATTGAATGCCAGAGCTGATTAATGTTCAGCCTCTGTATCCGATAATGAGTACAGCATGTCTATTGTTAAACACAACAGATCAGCAGACTGATCGCACAACCAATTAACAGTACTCCACTCAGTTTGGCAATATGTCCGCCAAATGGAACCAGTTTCTCCACAACCACAACAAGCGTCAGGGCAGCAATCCACAGCACATTCATGACACCACCTGCAAACAGCAGCAACATCATTACCCAGCAACAACCGACACAATACAAACCGTGCCGCAAACCCATTTGTATTGCACCATTGGCACCGGGCTGAAAATGCTCAGTGATAAAACTGACCGGAGAGCGACAATGTTGCAGACAACTTTGCTTGATCGGCGTCAATTGATAAACACCGGCAACCAGCAACACCATGATTGAAAACAGTGGATTGATACTCCACATGGTCATGGAATGAATAAGTTCAATGTGTTCCAAAAACCAGTGTAACACTGTCGCAATCAGACTGAATCCCAGCCAGGCCAGCAAGTAACCAGTGGCAAACATTAATGTCGGTGCAATCGCTCCTGGTAACCTGCCCAGTTTCTGTTGATGGCGGTAAGCACGGGCATATAACAGAATCATCGGACCGGCACTGGGAACCATCATTGCAATCATCATCACCCACCACATTAATAACATGATGACGACATCGGCCAACGTCCAGTTGTGCAGCATTGCTGGCATTTCAGGAGGCGGAAATGCTGATGTTGTCATGGCGCTGAGACTCATACCGGTACCGGATCCGCTCAGCGTCCAGAACCAGGCAAGGGTGGATATCAGCAACAAGCAGATCAGCAGAATCCGTCGCTCATGCTTCAATAACTGCTCGGTAACAGTTAATTCCCGTTCAGTCACAGCGTGTTCGATCCGGGTTATTGCTTGACAACACCATGATTATTAAGATGCAAATGAGCAAACTGCCCGTAGGTATTTTCCAGATTCAAGACGATATTGCCCTGGGTTGTACTGCTGCCACTGCCCATTTCAGCCACTTCGTATTCAAATCCATCGGGAATGTTGATCCGCGCTCGATGTTCCTTGCCTGTCACCGGATTAACAATTGGCTGACCATAGGTTTCTGAGACCCCGGGAACAATAAACCGGCCTCGCCGCTCTTCGACATCCACATCAAACTCAATCGGCGCATACACCGGCTCATACACTTCATCCAGCATCGCTGCAAAGACAGAAAATACCGTTGTCATTGGCTCAGTATCTTCACCAGACATAATTTTTAAAATCGCTTCACGCTGGGCGTCACTGGCACTTTCATCAATAAACGGCTGGCCCCTGCCGCCACCTTCGTGAATCGGTCCCGGCCAGGAGAACACACCCCCAAAGCGGATACCATCGAGACTGATATCGCCATAATGGCCAGTCTTAACCTCATTACACACTACTGCTTCACAATTACCATATGTCGGTGGCGCATTAAACTGGCAAGGGCATCCATAAGCACAGTTGCAATTGGCAAATTCTATTGTACGTATTTCCCAGGGTGTCATCGGCTTTCCTCAGTTTGCTGGTAAAACATTCATTGCGATCAAATTGTCACCCATTGTTTCATTCCTGTAAACAAACGTGTCTGCTTATCCACTGTTCATGTATTTTAATTTAGTATGAACATATTCCGAAATTAATCGGATGTATTTTCAGGGGGGTCTTGATGAAAACATCATATGAATTATTAATCAGTTTCGCTGTAGTGATATCGACTGCTGTTATCGCAGATGAAACCATCAGTGAAAAAATTCAGGCCAAGGCAAATGACTTGAAACGCAGCGCTTCAAAGACTGTTAATCGAGTTGAAGAAGCAGTATGTACCGGTTCTGAAGTTGAATGCATGGCACAAAAAGCTGCTAACAGGGCAGAAGAAGTAAAACAGACAGTTGAAGACAAAACAACAGCCGTCAAAAACAAGGTAGACAGCGATTAATTGAGCGCTCCACTCACTCATCTTTAAGCTCTGATCTGGCAGTATTGTGTTATTAGCAAACCTTGTCAGATCAGAGTCCTCACAACTGTTATCATGACTAAAATCAACGCTCCTCACTACACATATGTAATTACACGTTGTTTCAACTTCAACCCCTGAAACACTCATTCAGCTTCGAGTGAATCCGAAGTTAACTGTACATTTTCCACAGTTCTCTGATTCTGCCATCAAGCGTCAGTGCATCGTCTTACGATTTAAGCAAAACAATTTTTTCAGGATTCAGCACAGGTATAATGGGGTAATTTGTCAATTCCCCAGATTCTGATGTCAACCAATCCAGACCCGACAGCACTCAGCCAGCATACACCAATGATGCAGCAATACTGGCGCATCAAAAAAGACCACCCGCAAACCCTGTTGTTTTATCGCATGGGTGATTTTTATGAATTGTTTTACGATGATGCAAAAAAAGCCTCTCAACTGATCGATATCACCTTGACCAGCCGCGGGCAATCAGCCGGCGAGCCGATTCCCATGGCTGGCATTCCGTATCATGCTGCGGATAACTATCTGGCCAGGTTACTGCGGATTGGGGAATCTGTGGCAATTTGTGAACAAATCGGTGACCCAGCGGCCAGTAAAGGCCCTGTAGAGCGCAAGGTGGTGAGGATTATGACGCCTGGCACCTTGACCGAAGAAGCGTTGCTGGAAGAACGTTCCGAGAGTCTGTTGACTGCAATTGCTGCGGGTATTCAACAGCAATATGGCATTGCCAGTGTGGATCTGGCCAGCGGCCGTTTCGTCGTTCAGGAAGTCTATGGAACAGAAGCCTTGCTCGCAGACATCGAACGCTTGAATCCGGCCGAGTTACTGGTCAGTGAACAATGGCAGTTGCCAGAAACCATTAAACAGCGTTCAATCACCTTGCGGCCATCCTGGCATTTTGACAGCAATTCAGCAACTCATACCTTGTGCAAACAGTTTAAAACCAGCCATCTCAGTGGTTTTGGCTGTGAGCATTTAACCCTGGCCATTGGTGCTGCCGGCTGTCTGTTTCAATATCTCAAGGATACGTGTTTTGAATCATTACCGCATATCAGTGGTATCCGGGTTGAAAACAGTGATGATACGGTGATTCTGGATGCCGCGACACGGCGTAATCTGGAACTGGATATCAGCAGCTCCGGACGCTCTGATCTGACCTTGTTCGGGGTGATGGACAAGACCCGCACGGCAATGGGCAGTCGCTGGCTGCGGCGCTGGTTACACAGGCCAATTCGGGATCATGATACGCTCAGACTCCGCTATCAAAGCATTCAGACCCTGCTCGATGACAACTGCTACCAGACGATTGGTGAGCAGTTACAGCTGACCGGTGATATTGAACGCATCTGCACCCGCATCGCTTTGAAATCAGCACGTCCTCGCGATTTGCTGGTGTTGCGCGAAACATTGAAAACCGTGCCGGACATCAAGCTGGTATTAAGCGACCTGAAAAGCCCGTTACTGCAAACCCTGTTATCCAGGCTGGGCGATCATCAGCCGCTTAAAGACCTCTTGCAACAAGCCATCATCGATAATCCGCCAGTGCTGATTCGTGACGGCGGCGTTATTGCTCCCGGTTACGATGACACACTGGACGAGTTACGCAATATCTCTGTGAACAGTGATGACTATCTGGCACAAATGGAACAACAAGAGCGCACCCAGACCGGCATCACTACATTGAAAATGGGGTATAACAAGGTTCATGGATTTTACCTTGAAGCTCCACGCTCACAATCAGATCTGATACCGCCTCACTATATTCGCCGTCAGACCTTGAAGAATGTGGAACGCTACATTACACCTGAACTCAAGACCTTTGAAGAAAAAGTGCTCAATGCCAGGGAACAGTCGTTAAGCCATGAAAAGAAGTTATATGATCAGTTACTCGACAAGTTGGCACCTGAAGTCCCGGATTTACAGGTTTGCGCAACGGCTCTGGCCGAACTGGATGTGCTGAGCAATTTTGCCGAACGCGCTGAAAAACTCAATCTGTTCGCACCGGAGCTGGTCGATAAGCCAATGATCGATATCAGTAAAGGCCGCCACCCGGTTGTTGAATACAATCTCTCGGAGCCGTTTGTCGCCAACAACTGCCGGCTAACCGACAGTATACGCATGTTGATGATTACCGGGCCAAACATGGGCGGCAAATCCACTTACATGCGACAAATTGCATTGATTGTTCTGCTCGCGCATATCGGCAGTTTTGTGCCCGCTGAAACTGCTGTAATCGGACCTATCGATCGTATTTTCACCCGCATCGGTGCATCTGATGATTTAAGCAGTGGACGCTCGACGTTTATGGTTGAAATGACTGAAACCGCCAATATTCTCAACAATGCCACCTCCAACAGCCTGGTGTTGATGGATGAGATCGGCCGTGGCACCAGCACCTATGATGGATTGTCACTGGCCTGGTCAAGCGCTGAATATCTAGCCAAAAAGATAACCGCTTACACCTTGTTTGCAACGCATTATTTCGAACTGACCCAGCTTGCCAGCCGTTTCCAGAACGTCAATAACGTGCATTTAAAAGCTGTTGAACACCAGGACCATATCGTCTTTATGCATACTGTCGAGCAAGGACCTGCAAGCCAGAGTTATGGCTTGCAGGTCGCAGCGCTGGCCGGAGTCCCCAAAAGCGTGATCAATAATGCCAGAAAAAAACTCAAACAACTGGAAACCAGCCAGGGGACACAGCAAGAGAGCCAGTCATCAGCGACCCAACTGGATCTGTTTGCAAACATAGAGAAGCAGGAACCTCATCCGGCTGTGGAACAACTATCCACATTGTCTGTCGATCATTTAACACCCAGACAAGCGCTGGATGTATTGTACGATTTAAAAGCGCTGACAGGAGATGAGCGGGATTCAGCGGAAACGTGAATCATTCACAATACCACGCTAAAAACTGGAAATTAACCGGTTCTGTCCGTTTATTATGAATGCAGACGATACAGTAAACATACCAGGCGAGGTAAAGCCTTCCTCCTCCTTTGCCTCGCTATTTTTTTAACCCTCGATTTTGGTCGATATCAGCGACCAGTTTCTTCAATACTGCACCAAAACCTTCATTAACGACTTCAACAACGCTTCATTCAGGTACATGGTTATCCATGTTCAAACAGTATTATTTGCGTGATGCCAACGATCGTCTGGCCAGACCGAGTAATCCAAGTATTGTGACAATCATGCCAACCGGATTAAACACAGGAATTGGCTGATAAGGCGCACCCTGCCCCCGATGCCCGACATTAACAGTCTGAACCTGTTGTTGAGGTGTATTGATCCTGTTTTCCAGCTCCGTCACCGTTCCAGAGCTCTGATCATTATCGAATGAGTCTGTCAGCACCACTGTGTTTTTTGCTGCACGACCAGTCCCTTTCAGCGCAACGATAATGCTTTTGTCGATAGTCTCCACTGGTATCAACAACATCCCTTCCAAGTCTCCAACTGTCTGCGGCACAAACTGTACATCGACGGAACAATTCTTGCGATACAGCAGTTCACGGTTGCTGCACAGGTCTTTGCTGATCTGAAAACTATCCGTGCTTTCCAGTTGCCCGATTTGAAAACCCTGATTGACATGAGAGGTTATTCTTAACCGCCTGGTTGTCAATCTGCTATCGATACGCTGCCTGCCAAAACGCAATTCAGTCGCAGACAATCGAATTCCATTGAGGATTTCGGAGTCGTATTCTGACAGTCTTGCTGCTGGAATCCTGTTTTGCTCAGGATCTGGCACCAATAACGCCATAAAAACCGATATTGAACCATTGGCGCTCATATCCAGATCACCGCTTTGGCCATCAATTACTGAAAATGTCTGTTCATGGTCGGACGCTTGTTCAATGTCCACCTCAAACCACTGTTCATCACCATTTACCCTGATCAATCCGTATTGCATCAATCTGGCATGGGCCGGTATCTCAATTGAGTGTTTAGTTGAAAATTGCAGTTTGGAACCACTGATACAACCATTGACCTGAAATTCTACAATCCGGGCAGAATCCAGATATTCATAGAATTCTGGAGGCTGAGGAAGCACATCTGTATCAGCAGGCAATATCCAGTTCACAGTGTCCAGACCACATCCGGCTCCACCACCTGAAAAATTGACTGACATTGAATGAGGATGCAGATCATCTGGATTGCTTCTGAAGCCGGTACTGCGACCTGTACCTGTCAGCTCAATATTCACCGTACCTCGTGGATCATTACTGGGGATACTCAATTGTCCCGTGTACTGTTCAGCAGCGGTGGGCTTAAATACCAGCTCAACCAGACATTGTTGACCCTGAACCAGAACAGTTGTGCTGCAAGTATCACTGCTGATCAAAAACCCTTCACTGGCGACAAGCTGACCAATATCAAGAGCAGTTCCATTTGCTGAAGTCACTACCAGCTGCCTGATCTGGCTGTTGGCAAAAACCTGCTGTTGACCAAACCCGATCGACTGTTCGGACACATTCAACGTCGGCGCTTCAACCAGCAATGCTGGCGCCACAGGCCCGGCAACACTGATCACACTCGGCACAAGTAAACCGGCCTGACCGACTATAATGCCATTGGCGGTAGTATCCAGGTCACCTGCCCCGCCATCTGTCAACGAGTAGGTGATCTGATTTCCGGAGATTTGAGATGTTTGAATCTCGTACCAGTGCGGATTTGTATCTTCAGCAGTAGCGCCGAATTGCATGAATTTTGCGTGTACAGGAATGCTTGATTGATACGTCACTGTAGTATTGACAACGGCACCAGTCGCACATTGAGTCAACTGATAACTGGCAAAATCAAATCCGGCAATAAATTCACTGCCACTGTCAGGAACCGGTAATAACTGACTATCTGTCACATCCAGCCATTGCAGCTGATCAAGTTTGCAGTCTGGACCACCTCCATTGACAGTCAGTGAAGTCAACAAACCATCCAAATCATTGCCGGTGTCAATACTTGGTTCGGACTGACCAATGCCACTGAGACTGACCGTGATTAGTGCATTCGTACCATTGCTGGGAATGCTCAATACATTCTCATAACGCTGAACTGTATCCGGGTGGAAAACAACTTCAAAGGTGCAGGCATGTCCTGATTTAACAGTCGCCTGGCTGCATTGATCGTGATTAATCTCGAATGGCGCACTGACTTGCAGCTGCCCTACAACCAGATTGGCCTGATTACTGTTATCGGCCACAATGGAAATCACCTGACCTGATGAGCGAGTTTGAATCTGCTGCTCTCCGAAATCCAGGTTACTGGTTGATAACTGCAGCTGGGGCAATTGCTCTTCACGATCGATGATATTAATGGAATCCTCGATATGGTTACCCAGTGTATAACCAGACCCTGCAGTTAACACCAGATTGATTGTTTCGGTGCTTTCTTGCTCGGTATCGTCAATCGGCGTCATTGAAACAGTCTTTTCTGAAACACCCGCTTCAAAAACCACTGATTCGCTCAATAGCGAATAATCAACACTTTTTTGAGCCGTACCGGATAATACAAAACTGACAGTCACCTGTTTGGCAAGAGCACCAGTACGGGTCAATGTAAAAGTGCCATCAATTCCAGACTGTTCGTCGGCATGATGACTGGCATACACATTAATCCGCGAAGGTAATTCCAGACCGCCAGTGCAGACTTCTTCAGCAGCGACCATGCCCTGATAAAACAGACTGGTTATCAGAGCCGTTAAAGAAAGGACACGGTGAAGATTAAAGCAGTAAACAGGTTTTATATAAGAATCAGACATAAGAGCAGTGACAGAAGGCCTTTTGCTCTTAACTCTAGCTCAATCAGTTATTATAAAATTCTTTAACAGATTAAAACTTTGAAACAGATAGCATATTTGCGGGTACGCCAGGCAAATTTGTTAACAGACTCACAGTTTTCAATTATTACCTGTAACAGTATAATTTACCCAGAAATTAATCTGGTAAATAATACTATATAAAATACTTAATGACTGCTTTTTAATCCAGAATAAAATCGATTCATGACATATCGATTTTCTATTGAGACTTGTTACGTTTAGATGAAAACCCAGCAACCCAGGACAAACAAATCATCATCAATAACAACCCGAAACCATTCACAGTGGGAATCGGTCTGAGTTGACCAGAATTAATCTGTTGCTGTGTGATGACCGGGCCGGCCACTCGTGGTTTGAAAAAACCAGCGTGTCGATTTTGATCAGGCTCTGGCTGATCAGCTGTACCTGGATTTTCTGCAGGCTGATTTGCCCCGGAATCGTTATCGATAATCTGAATCAAATCACTGTGATGATTGCCGATGACATATCCAGTCTCTGGATTTAGAGTCAGAGACACTGTTTCATTCTTCTCTTTAAACCCATCATCAACCGCCTGAATAATGAGAGATTTCTCAGACTGACCAGCCTCAAAACGCAGGGTTGCCGGAATTGGCTGATAATCCGATGCCGTCGCAGAACCAGCAATAACATACGACACCGTTACCGGCTGGCTCAACTGTCCAGTTCGGGTCAACACAAAACTTCCCTTAACACCATCTGCTTCTTTGGCATGATGGCTTGCATAGATATTTATTGTCGAAGTGTGTACCAGATTGGTCTGACACACACCAGTCTCAATACCTGATGCCACACTCATTCTGAATAACAAGATCAGTGTCAGTCCACAAACATTCAGGACATTTCGATTTATTAAGGTTTTTAAATACCAGGGGGACATAAGAACGTACTCTAATAATCAGAACCAACATAACGTCAGCTCCTGAATGGAATCGTTCTTAACTTTAGATCATCAATTTGATTTATGTGACCAGATATCAGCTTTTTAAAAAGCGAGACTTTAATTTGTGATTGGTTTCACAATTAATCAGCATTACAAATGCTTGTATGAAAGCCTATGCAAAATAACAGGAAGTATTTAATCTATTAAAATAAAACCTCATATAAATAACAGTATTGATTATCAATTAGCTTGTTTTAAATCACTTAAAAACTTTGTAGTATCATGCCGCATAAAACTGTCAATAGATGATTTAATTTATCTATTAACTGACTCATCACCAACAGATAATTCTGAAAAAAAAAGCGACTGCTTTTCCAACCATCAGGCAATATTTCATCCCGTTCATAAAGTCCGGTCAGTTCAACGGGCACTCATCGCTGAAGGTACTGGAGGGTCTCCGTATGTTTTCATCCCGTTCATAAAGTCCGGTC
>JAHZJL010000281.1 GCA_022600935.1 Gammaproteobacteria bacterium | reverse complement strand
TACCGAAGCGCTTGTCATCGGGAAACATGGCACCGGGACCGAGGCTGTAAATATATTCAGGCGACAACGCAATGCCACTGATGTCGAGCGTTTGACGGCGGCCGTTGATGATCGCAGTCATTTGATCGCCCGGTTGCAGTTTGTGGGCATTGGCAAATGGCTCCGAGATCAATACCTGGTGACGATCCGGTTGTGGTAATTTGCCTTGTCGCAAAAACAAGGCATTGATGGTTATCGGGCCATGATCAGGTATGGACACCAGTTGCCCTACAACCGGATCGTTAAACACCGGGATTTCCATTCGCACTTGTGCGACAACCCGGCTTGCCACAGTATCGACATCAGGGATTGCAGCAACCCGTTTAAGCAGGCGTTGAGGCGCACGTTTCAGCGATGCGAACACATCCGCAAAGCGATAGTCGATGTAGACTTGTGTCCTGGTTTGCTGCAATGCGTTCAGAGTGGAGACCGACATGATAAAAGTGGCAACGCCGCTAGCGATCACAATAATGATAGCCAATACCTGGCCACGCATCAGCCACAGGTCGCGCAATAATTTACGGGTTAATGCATTCACCAGCTTAATTGGTCGGGATTGACTTTAGTGGTGTTACGATCGATGGAGGCGATGTGACCGTCGCTGAAATGAATCACCCGATCTGCCATCGCCCCAATTGCAGCATTGTGTGTGATAACAGCGGTGGTTGTACCGAGCTCGCGGTTGACGCGGCTCAAGGCTTCCAGTACCACGATACCTGTGGTGGAGTCCAGCGCTCCGGTTGGCTCATCACATAACAACACGGACGGGCGTTTGGCGATTGCCCGGGCAATGGCCACACGCTGTTGTTCGCCTCCGGATAACTGTGCCGGAAAATGGTTCATTCGGTCGGCCAGATGCACAAGCGCCAGAGCCTCTTCTGTAGGCATCGGGTCACGGGCAATTTCAGTGACCACAGCGACATTTTCTTTAGCTGTGAGACTGGGAATCAGGTTATAAAACTGAAACACGAAGCCAACGTGGTGGCGTCGGTAAGCAGTCAGCTGAGTTTCGGATGCTTTGACCAGGTCCTTACCGTCATAGATAACTGAGCCACTTGTGGGAACATCCAGGCCGCCAAGTATATTCAGCAAAGTCGATTTACCGCTGCCGGAAGCGCCAACCAGCACAACCAGCTCACTCTGGTACAATTCCAGATCGACACCGCGCAAGGCATGGACTTGAGTCTCGCCAATCTGGTATATCTTGGTCAATGCATTGGCCTGGAAAACAATCTGTTTCGACATGTGAAATGGTTATACAGTTCTAAAATCAAAAATGACAGTGTTTCTGGCTGATTTTATTTCAAATCGTTTAATGTACAGGTCAATATTGTGAAAACACTGAGTGTTGCAAATCTCTATTTTATCGTTGTCCTGATTTTTTTAATGTACCTGATCTGGTTGATGATGAAACCGTTTCTGGGTGCGATTATATTTGCATCAATTATTGCTGGCAGTGTCTATCCAATATTTGATTGGTGCTTGAAAAAAACCGGGTTTTCGATACGGGTGACCGCGCTATTGATGTGTTGTTTGATCGCGATTGCGGTGTTTTTTCCGTTGATTTATTTGTCATTACTATTATCAAAAGAGGCAATTTCCTTATATCAGACCTTAATCAGTGGGATTAATAACGCTGTTGTCAATGAATTCCTGTTCGGTGAAGGCTATTTCGCGACATTGATTAAAGACACCACGGCTTTGTTTGGAGTCGAGGTAAATATGCAAAGCCTGAAAATGGAAGTTGTCTCGCAACTGAAAAATATTTCAATGTTAGTGCTAAATACAATTAATCAGGTTATCGGAGATATTATCAAGTTTATTTTTAATTTTGTGATTATGGTGATGATAATATATGCCTTGCTGGCTCAAGGGAAATATCTCAAACGATTTTTATTGGAGTTATCTCCTTTACCTGATGAACAGGAAGAATTGATACTGGAAAAATTCAATCAAATGAATTATGTCACTCTGGTGTGTAACGGGGTTGGGGGGCTGATTCAAGGAGTATTGGCAGGGGTCGGTTTCTGGGTAGCGGGAATCAAACTGATCGTGTTGTGGACTACGATCATGATTTTGCTGGCGTTTATTCCACTGCTGGGAATGTCGATTATTTATATACCAGCGTGTATTTATCTGGCCATTACTGGTAAAACCTTTGCCAGTGTGACATTGTTTATCTATTGCACGCTGGTGGCTTTGATTACGGAAAACTGGTTCAAGCCGTTGTTTATCGGTAAGCGAATCAATATGGATGCTTTACTGGTGTTGTTTGCCATTATTGGTGGGATGACTGTGTTCGGGTTCGGCGGAATATTTTACGGACCGATTATCATGATATTGTTTTTGACCATGGTTGAGTTATATCACTCTGTTTATAACACCAGTAAAGACTAGCTGAAGGTGTTTAAAGAAAAGTCTGGAGTTAATCAGAGCATTTTGTTCTGCTGGTGAAATAACAATGCACGGCGATTTGGCAGATTAATCTGCTAGCACTGCTTTTCTGCGCATTGAGTACATAGATTGGTCTGCGGGATTGCTTTCAAACGCCCCCAGGCAATCGTATCGCCACATTCCGAGCAAATCGTGTATTGCCCGGATTCAATGCGTTGCAAAGCCTGATTGATCATATTCAGTTCTGAGCTGGATTCAACTCCAATGGCTTCCAGAACTTCATCATTTTCACGTTCCTGTGCCTGTTCGGACCAGTCTCTGGAATACTGCTTGCCCATATCGTCTTTGATTCTGGCAAGCCGTGTTAACAGCGCCTGCTTGCGTTCAAGCAGTTGAGTTTTGATATTTTCCAGTTCAGAATTCATGTAATAGTCACCAAAAGACCGGGCAACTTAATGTTGCCCGGTATTCAGCAGGAGCTTAGTTGATGGTGATTCGGCGTTGTTTGGCCTGTTCTTCCAGAGCTTTCGGTGCTGTCAGTTTGAGGATGCCGTCGTTGAAGGCTGCCTTGATATCTTCTTCGTGGACGTTATCGCCAAGGTTAAAGCGTCTCAGGTATTTACCATAGCGCCGTTCCTGACGAATGATTTTGCCGTCTTTTTCTTCCTTGTCTTCCTGACTGGTTTCAGCTTCCAGTGTCAACACGCCATTTTCCAGGGTGACATGGATATCATCCTTGTTGATTCCCGGCATCTCTGCTGTAATTTCATAATGCCCGTTGTGTTCGACAATATCGACACGTGGTGCGAAGAAATCATTGACCGGGCTGGTTTCCTTGCTCACCGGCGCCCAGAAGTTATCAAAAAAGCGGTCAATATCAAATAATTCATTTCTAGGGATCAGTGTCATAGTCAATCTCCTTAACCTTTACTTAAATATAAAACTAAAAAATTTACTGGTTAACTGTATACATTAACGCTTGACTTATATGTGTGGTTTAAATCTGATATTTCAAGTGGAAACACAAGGCAAATTTAATAATTTTAATTTCATATTATTTTGAGTAATCTTTTATATATAAGGTCTGTTTTTATAATTTCAAGAGGTAATTTTTTTTGATTTATTCTGTTAACGAATACAAGGTGATTATGCTCGGATAGACTCAAATTGGAATGCCTATGTTTAACTGTGATTTGATTCACTATTGACAATTCATTTTGTCATTCCCGGACCTTTGTACATGGTCATCCTGTCAAAACAAACAGAAAAGTGACAAATTGAGGTGATCGATTGAAAATTTTGACAGTTGATGATGTTGTAAAATTGATCAATGAGATTGGACTGCAATCGTTTATAAGTTACGTGATCGATGCGTTAAGACAAGACTTCAAACGCTGGTCAGCATTTAACTTGTCAGCTCGTCATGCCACGCAGTTTAAAAACGGAGTTATCGAGCTCATGCCATGCTCTGATCAGGTTTGGTATAGCTATAAGTACGTGAACGGTCATCCTGTAAATACTCAACAGGGAAAATTGTCTGTTGTCGCATTGGGTCAACTGAGCGACAGTCAAACGGGATATCCCCTGTTATTAACGGAAATGACTGTTTTGACTGCAATAAGAACGGCTGCTATCGGCGCTATGGCAGCCAGGTATCTGGCAAACAGTCAAGCACAATCACTGGCAATCATAGGAACCGGCTCTCAGTCAGAATTCCAGATTTGTGCATATCAAACTGTTTTCCCTTTACAGCGGGTCTATTACTTTGATCGTGACAGTCAAGCCATGGATAAGTTTGCCGCTAATCTGTCTAATCTCGGAGTACAACTGATCCCATGCCAATCGCTTCAAGAAGCTGTGAATCAAGCTGAGATCGTGATAACCGCAACTGCTGCCAGATGTCGACAAACCTTGTTCAGTCTTGAAGATTTGAAGCCTGGTACCTATATCCATGCGATTGGCGGTGATTGCCCGGGAAAAACCGAGTTACCCGCTGATTTAATCCGGCAAAGTAAAGTGGTTGTTGAATATTTGCCTCAATCCTTGCAAGAAGGCGAGGTACAGAATTGTAGCAAAGATGCTGTGTATGCAGAATTATGGGAACTTGCCTGCGGCAGCAAACCTGGCCGCGAGAATGCCCAGGAAATAACCGTATTTGACTCGGTGGGGTTTGCCCTGGAGGATTATTCAATTCTGCGCGTTGTGTACTTGTTGTCAGAACATCATACTATCGGGACCAACTTACCGATGATTCCGGAGCTGGATGACCCTAAAAATCTGTACAGCTTGTTCAAAAGCGGACATCAAGATAACAAGACCGGGATTTAGACGCTGTCTGGTTAAAAAGATATCCGCTGCAAAGCCCTTGAAATCGGTGTATTTTTTCCAGACAACGTCTTAGAGTGATGATTCCTTGGCAGATTGCTGATGTAATGGCTGGAATATGTGATCGATGCGTCCTGAATCAACGCAATACAACTTGATCAGTTTAAGAATTAAATCAAAAGTCTGATGATTATGATCAGCGTCCGGTATCCATTCAGCACATTCAAACCCACACCATTTTGGATGCTCTGCTATTTCAGACAGGCACTGCAAAATCACTGAATCAGAAACGCCACCTGATACCGGGGTGGCAACTGCCGGAGCATTGTCCGGATTGATGAGATCAATATCAAGACTGATACCGATATGGGTACATGTGCGATCCAGACCTTGGAAACATTGTTTAAACGTTTGTTTGAAATCAGTGAATTGATTATCAGTAATGACGGTTGCGCAAGTTTGCTGCAAAAAATTCAATTCACTCTTTTCATAACTTCGCGCACCAATCAAGACCAGCTGAGCGGCGCTGATTGTACGTGTGGATGGATAGAGTCGTTGCAGACGATTGTCTGTTGAACCGAGTAATGCTGCAACAGGCATTCCATGGCAATTGCCGGAGGGCGATGTGTTAAACGTGTGCGCATCGAGATGTGCATCCAGCCAGATCAATCCCAGTCTGGAACCCGGTTTCAAACCATTTAGCACACCGGCCCAGGTTCCCATCGCACAGGAATGATCGGAACTGAGAACCATGAACTTTTGGCGTTTAAGGACACATTGTTGCGAGAGTTGACTGATCAAACGATTTAACCGGGAAATTTGTAACTCGCGTTGCAATGCAGGCTGAGGATACAAATCGATATGTTGAATCGAGTTCAGTGTCATCAATTGTCGAAACGCTGAACTTTTGTAAAGCCTGTCTGAAACCGGCGATTGATTCCTTAATGGACCGCCGAGAGCTGAATTGACTGTAACCAGCGCTGTCTTCATCATGCTTGTCTCAAATGTCGATTGAATGTGTAAACCTGACGTCATCAATTAGACAACAGGTCACTAGACAGGTTTGATGACAATTCGATGTGCAGACAGATGTTCAGTCAATGCTCAATAGTGGTTTCCAGCGATTAAAAATGAATCAATCAGTTATCTTGTTGCGCTGACAGTGATTAATTTGTGATATTTAAAATTTACAATACGAACTGTTTGACAAAAGCATTAAACGGGTTTGGCGTTGTGAGTTTGTTTTAGCAACAAAAAGTCTATCAAAATAATTTTTTTAATGTGTCAGCAAATCAGTAAAATGACGAATCAGGCGGATTCAACCCGGCAATGAATAAAAAAATATTAATCATCGAAGACAATGAAGACTTGGCCCAGTTATTGGAGATCCATCTGCAGGATGTGGGATATTCAGTTGAGTTGTCATATAACGGCAAGGATGGCTTTGATAAAGCCAGACATCTACAATTCGATCTGGTCATTCTCGATGTGATGTTGCCGGACGGTTCAGGTCTGGATGTGTGTAAACAGTTACGTGGTCTACAGGAGTTTGTACCCATATTGATGCTCACGTCCAGGTCATCAGAACTGGATCGGGTACTGGGTCTGGAAGTTGGTGCGGACGATTATTTAACCAAACCCTTCAGTATTCCCGAGCTGTTGGCAAGAATCAAGGCATTGTTCAGGCGGATTGATGTGTATCAGGCTCAGGAAAATGATCAGAATGACGATCAGGAGCAAACCATAAGCCATCATGATCTGACGATTAATTTGGAAAAACACATTGTGACCATTGCCAATAAAAGCATTGTGCTGACGGCCAAGGAATTCGATTTACTGGTGTTTTTTGCCCGCCACCCAGGCCGCGTGTTTACACGTACACAATTGCTGGACAAAGTCTGGGGGTACTCACACGAAGGATACGAGCATACTGTTAACTCACATATCAATCGCTTGCGCCTTAAAGTAGAGAAGAACCCAAGAGAACCGCAATACATACTCACAGTCTGGGGTGTAGGTTATAAATTCAATGACTTGCTTGATTCCACGCCATGTTGAAGTCGCTGTTTTCCAAGCTGATTGTCTTGTTTCTGGTGTTATTCACCCTGTTCGGAGGGCTTGTTGTCTTTGTGACTCTGATTTCAAGCCAGTATTACCAGCAGGAGGTTATGCAACAATTGAATCAACAGGTAGCCAGACACATCGTCAAACAATCTCAGTTTCTCAAGGATGGGAACATTTCCAAGCCGTTTCTGGAAGATTTGTTTCATTCGTTAATGCTGGTTAATCCCAACCTGGAGATTTACTGTCTCACCCCAAATGGCCAGATCGAATCGTATTCTGCGCCGGCTGATAAAATTGTTCGGACATCAGTCGATCTCGCACCCGTCAAACGCTACTTGAAAGGTGATTTTATCGGCCTTCTCAAAGGTGATGACCCCAGAAGTTTAAGCAAGCAAAAAACCTTTTCGGTGGCAGAAATCAAGGATAACAATGTATTAAAAGGTTATCTGTATGTGATTCTGGGCGGAGAGCAGTATGATGACCAATCGGCCATTATCCAGGGCAGTCATGTCCAGCAACTGAGTATTGTGGTAACGGTGGTTGGATTGATACTGGCTACTCTGGTTGCAACATTTGTCTTGTTTACCATGACCCGGCGACTGAAAAAACTGTCCGCAGTAATGTCGGCATTTCAGCAGGATAACCGCTATCAGGTCTCCAAATTTCTTGATTACAAACAACACGGTGATGAAATTGACGAACTCAGCCGGACCTTCAGGGAGATGTCTGAGCAAATCAAAACCCAGCTGATCAAGCTAAAGAATACAGATAATCTAAGGCGCGAATTGGTGGCTAATGTGTCCCATGACTTGAGAACGCCATTGGCAACCTTGAAAGGCTATATGGAAACTCTGAAAATCAAGGATAGTCAGCTAGGGGAGCAACAGCGCGAGCATTATCTGAATATCGCCATCAAGCATTGTAATCATTTGAACAACCTGGTGGATGAGTTGTTTGAGCTGGCTAAACTGGATACCCAGGATACCAGATTAAACAAGGAAGTATTCAATCTGTCCGAATTGCTGCAGGATATAATTCAGAAATTTTCAATGAATGCCACACGGAAAAAAATCGAAATCAGTACTTCTCAGCCAGCTGCCAGCGAATCATATGTTGAAGCCGATATCAAATTGATTGAGCGGGCGTTGGGAAATCTGCTCGATAATGCGATTCGTTACACACCTGAATCCGGCAAAATTCACATTGCAACCGAGTTAACCGATAACCGCATTGTTGTCTCCATTACGGATAACGGCAGCGGCATTCCGGAACCGGATCTACCCTATATTTTTGATCGCTTTTATGTCCCTCAACATCATTTCCCCGGCGAACGACAAAGAACAGGGCTTGGACTGGCAATTGTTAAACGCATTGTTGATCTGCATAGCAGTCAGATCAATGTCATCAGCCATCCTGGTCAAATGACGACCTTCAGTTTTTTTCTGCCACTGGTATCGCGTACATGATGCCGCTCCATTATCTTCCGATACAGAGCGTCATCAATAAATGTAGTCGCTGGATATAACATAAACGCCGGATGACGCTTGAGCTTATCTGGCCTTTACGCTGGAAGTGTTTGACTTCAAGTCTTGGCACTTTTCTCTGACGCTTTTTCTCTCGTTGACACCAGATTGTACTGAACATAGACTCAAGGAATGACCGTGAAATCTTTAGAAGAACTTGGGTCAGCAATAGACAAATTACCACAAAAATAACCAAGTCAGTTTCGTGCTTGTTATGAGAAATTTAATACTGATGCCTGGGATAAACAAATTGAAGAAAATTCTTCATTGGGAAAATTAGATGAGCTAGTTCAAGCAGCAATAGATGATTATCACCAATGAAAGTCAAAAAAACTGTGAATCATTTAGCAAGCCCGTCATTTTGGGCGGCTTATAAGGTTAGATTGTGAGAGCGAAGCGAAACGCGGAATACCCGGTGCATCCACTTGATCGCAAAAAGCTCCGCTCCTGTCGTCGCTTTGCTTTTTGCGTCTAGTGATGCTGTCGTTAAGTATTTGAATAGATGTGTCCTAAAATATCTTTTACAGGAGCATAAAATGAGCACATATCACGGTCGTTGTGACTGCGGTGACATCGAATATGAATTTCAAGATGAGCCAGTTAATACAGTATTCTGTTATTGTAAAACCTGCCAATTGCATACGAATTCTGACAAATGGTTCGGTGTTTGGGTCCCATTCGAAAAATTTAAGATCATCAAAGGAGAACCATCAAGCTTTCAAGCAATTGGTGACTCGGGCAAACAAACACATCGATTGTTTTGCGGAAAATGTTCAACACCAATTGGACTCAAATGCGACGGTTTTGATTTATATTCACTATCCGCCAGTACGATTGAGGGTGGAGAAAACTTACGCCCGAAAATGTTGATTTACACAGCTTTTGCCCCTGATTGGGCCACATTCCCTGAAGACATTCCAAAGTATGATGTTCTGCCACCAAGTGGAGAATAATTCGACCAGTGTCAAGGGTGCAACCAGTTATGCCGCTACCAGTTGCGGGACGCAATTCTTAATTGTTCTTAACTTTAGGTCCCATTTTTTAGGTTTCACATCTCTACTTATCGGCTATTCCCTCTTTGCGTAATGCAATGAGGGTAATTCGGTGCAACTATTCTTGCTGATCGTGTCATTTGTAAAGTTTAGCAAAATAAGTATTGTGCCCCCCGATTTGGCGCTTAGTTTAAACCTGACCTCCCACACCCTTATACTTCTCAACAAAAGCCGCTATTTTTTGAAAAACACTCTGCTTTTTGGTTTTATATTGCGGGTTCAGCGGGCTCATTTTCGGTAATGTTGAATTGAGCTCGGTGCCGTTTTCACTCGCAAACTCTCGTTTTAACGATGTTGCGATATAACGCTTTGCAGCGCTTTCGTTCAAGCCTTCTGATCGGATTAATGCTTCTACCTCGCGCTTCTGTTCGGCTTGTGCAAATATAAAGAATTCATCGATGATACTGGCTTTATCGCTAATTTCATCTAGGTTTGTCTGGTTGATAAAATCAACAATCAAACTTTCTTTGGCGCGGTTGCCAAGGCTGGCGCGAATTAAGCGCCGCACTTCATCAATTAAATCTGCTTTACTCTTATTCTTCTTGTTGTGTTCAAAAATCAGCTCAAGAATATAATCCAGATTGATTTCTTGTGATTTAAGCAGGTCAACCTCAAACACCACATCATCCCAATCAATGCTTGATGCGTCCTTATCTTCTGCGGCTTTTTCACGGCGTATCCAGTCTCGAATATCATTATAGGTCGAGCGGTAATCCTGAATTTTACGCTCGGCAGGCAGGTGTATAGTCTGCAACTCAGCCAGTTTTTCATCATCCAGATAGTGCTCGGCCTTAAACGCCTCGACCGCTTCTGGGTCGTCCAAATCCACATTTTGCAAGGCTTTCAGGCTGGCAAATTCATCGTAGTTTTGCAGTACATTTTCAACACGCAAATATTCGCCGAATAATTTCGCGAAATCTTTTTTGTCCGACTCTTTTTCAATCTCATCAGGCTTGGGGAATCGCTGTTCCAATTCCGATACCACCTCCATCAACCCCCGTCTTGCCTCACCCGTGACCACATCGGTAAAGCCTTCCATATATTCCATGTAGCTTTTTTCCAGCACCACATTTTTGGTGTTTTTATCGCCAAACAGGGTAATGGCATCCACTGTAGCTTTTTCCAGATCGCGGAAGGTGACAATATTGCCAAAGGTTTTGGTGGCGTCATAAATGCGGTTGGTGCGCGAATAGGCTTGCATCAAGCCGTGATAACGCAGGTTCTTATCGACAAACAAGGTGTTCAGCGTGGGGGCATCAAAGCCGGTTAAAAACATGCCAACCACAATCAATAAATCAATTTCCTGTCGCTTAACCCGATTGGCCAAATCGCGGTAGTAATTTTGAAAGCCTTTGCTATCCACACCAAAATTGGTTTTAAACGCCGCGTTATAATCCTCAATCGCCGCACTTAAAAACGCCTTGGCGCTGCTGTTCATGGCAGACACATCAAAGCTCTCATCAACAATATCACCGATAGCATCCTGCTCTTCATTAGCGGCAAAGGAAAAAATGGTGGCGATTTTCAACGGCTTGTCGCTACCAGCCTGTAACTGATTTGTCTCGTTCCCACGCTCATAATTTCTCTCGCTTCCAAGCTCACAAGTACTCTCGTTCCCATGCTCCCGCGTGGGAATGCATACCGGATTCTGTAACTGCTTTAACGCTTCATAATAAGCCTTGGCGGCATCCACACTGCTCACCGCAAACATGGCATTAAAACCGTTAGCCCCCGCTTGCAGGCGATGGGTTTTCTGGCGAAAGTTATTCAAGATGTACTGCGACACCTCCCGAATACGCTCAGGGTGCAAAAGCGCTTGCCTGTTTTCCAGCGCACTCAGCTTTTTTTCGTCCTGCTCGGTTTCAATTTCCTTAAACTGCGGGCGCACGTCGTTGTAATCCACCTTAAATTTCAACACCTTCTCATCACGAATAGCATCGGTAATCACATAGGAATGCAGCTCACGACCAAATACGCTGGCGGTTGTTTCTGCACCCAAGGCGTTTTGCGGAAAAATCGGTGTGCCGGTAAAACCGAACTGATAGAATTTTTTGAATTTTTTCTGCAGGTTTTTCTGCGCCTCACCAAACTGGCTGCGATGGCATTCATCAAAAATAAAGACGACCTGGCTTTGGTAAATCGGCAAGTCTTTTTCACTTTTCATCAGGTTATTCAGCTTCTGAATGGTGGTGACAATGATCTTGTTATCATCTTTATCCAGATTGCGTTTTAAACCGGCGGTACTGTCCGAGCCATTCACGCTCTCCGGTGAAAAGCGTTGGTATTCCTTCATGGTCTGGTAATCCAGGTCTTTTCTGTCCACCACAAAAAACACCTTATCGATAAACTCAAGCTCGGTCGCCAAACGCGCCGCTTTAAAACTGGTTAACGTCTTACCCGAGCCGGTGGTATGCCAGATAAAGCCACCGCTTTCGGGTTTACCCCAATTTTTGGCTTCAAAAGAACTTTTTATTTTCCTCAAAATGCGCTCGGTCGCAGCTATCTGGTAAGGGCGCATCACCAATAAGGTATTACTGACATCAAACACCGAATAATGCAGCAAGATGTTTAATAAAGTATTTTTTTGAAAGAAAGTCGCCGTAAAGTCTTTTAAATCTTTGATCAGACTGTTATCCGCCTTCGCCCAATTCATAGTGAAGTCAAAGCTGTTTTTATTGCGTGTCGTGGTATTGGCAAAATACCGGCTGTCGGTACCGTTGGAAATCACAAACAACTGCAAATACTTAAACAGCGAATGATCGACATTAAAACTCTCTTTGCTATAGCGATGCACCTGATTAAAGGCTTCACGAATCGCCACACCGCGTTTTTTCAG
>JAHZJL010000280.1 GCA_022600935.1 Gammaproteobacteria bacterium | reverse complement strand
GATGGTGGTGGAATGAAGATGAACCCGGACGCGGTTTCAGTATCGAAAGACAAGGTGATACCATCTTTTTTGCAGCTTATTTATATGATGATTCAGGCGACTCAACCTGGTTTATCGCAGTGTTGCAGAGAGTCTCGGAAAACCGTTATGAAGGTGTATTAGAACAACGGGCTGGTGGCCAGACCCTGACCGGGACATTCCAGCCAGCGAATGTTTCCAATGCAAATGCTGGCGACATTATTCTCGATTTTCCAGAGCACGATAAAGGCACCATGACCTGGCCGGGTGGTACTGTGAACATTGCCCGATTCAAGTTTGCCGAAGATAGTCCGACTCAGCCAGACCAAGCTGCGATCACCAGAGGCAGCGATTTGTATCAGTTGAATTGTTCAAATTCCACCTGCCACACTACAGAACCTCGCAACAACCAGAATAATATTCTCTCAGGTCGTGATCCTAATGCGATTCGATCGGCTTTCACCAGCGTACAGCGCATGATAAATGCCGGAGTTCCGGACCGTGTATCTGATTCAGAAGTGGAAGATATTGCGGCATTTCTCAACAGCATACAGTAGCGAGAATGATTCCGAGGTTGGTTATCTGCCTGGATATGGCAAGAACATCAAGGGTAGAGTCGTGCATCCCCAATTGTTGATCACTGCTAGAAAATAAATAGCTGAATAATTTCAATTGATTATTAAGTTAAAACAGTGTCATATTCAATTGGGGCTGCACAAGCCAGCCGCGGTACATCAATATTCAAGGTTTTTGGGGTATTAAATTTAACAGCATGAAAAATAACCGAATCTGGTTGATTTTTCTTGGTATTGGTACTGGAATCATGATGTGGAATGGATTCAGCCTGGCTCTTGATGCCACCAATACCCAACAATTTTGTACGAGTTGTCACCAGATGAACATCGTCACCGCTGAATACCGGCAATCCACTCATTTTAAAAACAGCTCTGGTGTTCAGGCCAGTTGTGCCGATTGCCATGTACCCGAGGCCTTACTACCTAAGTTACAGCGCAAGCTAGAGGCGAGTAATGATCTGTACCATGCCATCGTCGGCACTATTGACACTGAGCAGCAATTCGAGGCACGCCGGTTACTGCTCGCCGAACGGGTCTGGCAGCGTATGAAAGCTAACGATTCTGCCACCTGCCGTTCCTGTCATGTGTTCAACGATGTGCAATTACAACAACAGAAAACCCGTGCCCGCGCTCAACACCAACTGGCAATTGTCAATCATGAAACCTGTATCGATTGCCATCAAGGTATTGCCCACAAGCCGGTTCACAAACAACAATCAAAACCCGAAGATGAAGATAATTTCCTGCTCTGAATTCAAGCTGAACCAATTCGTAATTCACAGATTGGGCAGGCTGGCTGTTGTGTTTGCCTGTTTGACAAGCGGATCAGCTCTGGCTGTCAACTGGGATGCGATTCCTCCCAAAACAGTGACCTTATTCTATCCTGGACAGTCATCCTGGGAATGGCTGTTAACGGCCGATGATCATAGTGGCTCCAAACGAATCAGAACCGGCAAACGTTGTATTCAATGTCATGAAGGTGAAGAATCTGAAATCGGTACAAAAATGCTCGCTGCCAGCCGTGCCAAACTTGCCGTACTGAACAACAAACCGGCAAGTCTCGATAGCTCAATTAAAATGAGTTATGACGCCGAGTTGTTTTATATACAAATCAGCTGGAAAGACGGCAAAACTGATGGCTCTGATAAGATTGACAAGGACTATGCCAGTCGGGTTACCGTAATGTTTGATGACGGTAATGTGACGGAAGCTGGCCGAGCTGGATGCTGGGGCACTTGTCACGATGATGCGATTGACATGCCAAGTGCTGATTCTGACACTGAAATCACCAAATATCTGGCGCGATCCAGGACCAAGCTGTCCCGCAGCGGCGGTGGCGAACATTTCAAGCCAACAGAAGAATTGTCTGAACTGATACAACAAGGCATGTTTATGGAATACTGGCAGGCACGCCTCAATCCCGCCCAGTCGCCTGAAGTAATTGATGGCTACATTCTGGACAAACGCCATCGCAATCAAGACTCAATGGTTACTGCAAACGCACAGCTGGCAAACGGTGTATGGACTGTGCAACTAAGCAGGAAACGGATAACTGGTGATCCCCGACATAAAGATATCGTTCCTGGTCAAACCTATTCATTCGGTTTCGCCATCCATGATGATTATGCCAACCACCGGCATCATTTCGTTTCGTTTCGACGCAGTGTTGTGTTGGATGAGGGCGAGGCGAATTTTGTTGTGCAAAGCCATTAGAATGACTGATGTTCAAATCTGTATTGCGCCTGGTTTGGCTACTGATCACTGTCAGTTACTTTGAGATTGGACTCAGTGCTCAAGCTGAGCACGCTGAATTTGCCAGGCGTGGCGCGGCCACATGTTTGAAGTGTCATGACGAGCCAGTCATTACTAATATCTTGCAGACTGCACATGCGATCAAGGCCGATGACCGAACACCATTTGCACAACATGACTGTGAGAGCTGCCACGGCGCAAGTCCCGAACATATTAAAACAGCCAAGGCCGAACAAGCCAAAGACCGGGTGCCACCGGCAATTGTGTTTGGAGCTCACTCCTCAACGCCTGTCAGCGAGCAAAACCAAACCTGCCTGCACTGTCATCAACAAGGCTTGCGTATGCACTGGCAAGGCAGTCAACATGAGTTTGCTGATTTATCCTGTGCCTCCTGCCATTCCTTGCATACTCTGCACGACGCAGTGCGTGAGCGGCATACCCAGTCTGCTGTATGTTTTAACTGCCATGCTGAGCAACGCGCCCAGATCAACCGGCGCTCGCGTCACCCCATTCGTGACCAGAAAACCATTTGCACGGATTGTCATAATCCTCATGGCTCAACTGGCGATTGGTTACTGATCGAGAATACCGTCAACGAAACCTGTTTTCTGTGCCATAACGAAAAGCGCGGTCCGTTCTTATGGGAACATCCACCGGTTCAGGAAGATTGTTCGCTCTGCCATACTGCACACGGTTCCAGCCAACCACGCCTGCTGAAAATCCGTGCACCTTATCTGTGTCAACAATGTCATTCTGACAGCGAGTCGACTCATGCCAATATCTCGTACAGTGGTCTGGATGCACCACCGTTTGGTGTACAAAGCCGACTGTTACTGAAGAGCTGTCTGAACTGCCATATCAATATTCACGGCTCCAATCACCCCTCTGGGGCCAGGTTTGACCGCTGATGAAGCGATTTAACGCAAAGTGTTATTCGTTGTTGACCGCGATCACGGTTTTATACTTTCACGCTGCAATCGCCGATGAAGACAGTTTTTTGCTGGAAGACGAACCAACACAAGAATCCGAGCCGTTAACAAGCCAGCTCGAAATTGGCATTGGTTACAATTCAGCCAATTCGCACCGTTTTGGACAATATACCGGCCTGACCCAACAACAACCTTTTTTTATTGGCGCGTTCAATATTATTCAACGTGATGATTATCAAAGTAATTCCAGTCAATACTGGACATTGACCGGAACAAACCTCGGATTGAGTTCCCGCCGCTTTGATGCCGATTATGGACAGCAAGGCAGATTCAAGCTGCACTTCAATTTTGATCAATTACCGAACAACCGCCTGGATGATGCCAGAACGCCGTTTAGAGGGGCAAGTCAGGCGCAATTGTCCTTGCCAGGTGAATGGCAGCCTGGCTTGTTCAGCAATCAATTCACCAATCTGGCGACCAGTCTGCAATCCGAAAATATTGCTACAGAGCGCAAACGTTACCTGACTCAGGCACAATGGTCACCGTCCAAACACTTGTCGCTGGATTTCCTATATCATCATGAAAACAAGCAGGGAACCGATACCATCGGCAGCGTATTCGGGAGTTCAAGCTTTACTCCGTTTGCTGCCATTTTGCCGAAAGCGGTTGACCAGGACTCAGACCAGTTCCAGATCAAGGCCAGTTACAATCATTCACTGGGACAAATGGAATTGCGTTACCGCTTATCACTGTTTAACAACCATATTCCTGATTTAAGCTGGCAGAACCCGTATACACAACCACGCCTGATTGGATTTCCACAAGGCCAGGGACGACTAGCGCTGGAGCCGGATCATCTCAACCATCAGGTCGCGTTTCAAGGTGGGATGCGCCTGGGAACAGCGACCCGTGTCAGCGCCAGTTTCAGTTATGGGAAAACGTTTCAAAACAATCGCTTGTTACCTTTTACCGTCAATCAACAATTGACAGTTAATGAACCGCTTCCCGGCACCAAAAGCAAAGCCAGCGCCAAACGTCTGCATGCCAAGCTGTCACTTGCAACCCGTCCATTGAGAAAACTGCAATTACGAGCCCGTTACCAGTATGATGAACGCGACAATAACACCAATCAAAGGCGTTTTTTTGTACTGCGTAACGACTCTGAAAACCAGATCAACAGACTGGACAGTACTACTGTTCGCTATAACCTGCCCTATGGTTACAAAAAGCACAAAGTTTCACTGGAAACTGGATACCGGTTATTCAATGGTCTTAAATTAACAACAGGTTATCGCTTTTTGCACACCAGCCGACAGTACTCCCAGGTCGACAATAACAATGAGCATAGGGGGTTGATTAAACTGTCATTCAGTCCTTCTCCATTGATACAAGGTTGGCTGCAATACCAGCATGCCGAACGAAATGCTGACAGGTTTGATCATGCAGCGATTTTCCGTGCCAGTCACAGCCAGCCGTTTTTAGCCAGCTTGCCGACGGATCAACAATTTCAGAATGACCCTCTGTTACGCCAGTTCAATCTGGCCAACCGGGAACAACGCATCATTCAGTTCTCAACCACATTCCACGCCAATGATGATTTACATCTCAACCTGTCAGCACGGTACACCGACGATACATACCCACAAACAATCACTGGTCTGAAAAACTGGCAAAGCCTGGCGACCACTCTGGAACTCGATTACACCATCCATCAACAACTCAGCTTTTTCAGTTATCTGACTTACGAACGCATCGACAGTTTACAGCAGGGGTTTAATCACAGCTCCCGAGCTGAAACATTACCACCAAGAAACCCTGATGAGGAATGGAGAGTCGACAACCTGGATCAGGTGTATACGACTGGAGCCGGTTTTAACTGGCAGTTGCTTGACAATCAGTTAAATCTGCAACTGGATTACACGTATTCAAACGCTCGCACAACAATCAACCCGACACTTGACGCATCACCGAGAGCAACTAACTTACCCGATTTGACAACCCGACTCCACGCCATGACTCTGAAAGCCGAATATCAACTAGAGGAAAACTGGTTAATGAGAGTCAATTACCGACTGGAAAAGTTCAACACCCGGGACTTCGCTCAGGACGGTATTCTCAATGATACTGTTCCTCAGGTCTTATCACTGGGAAATCAAAGCCCTGATTATTTTGCCCATCTTGGCTGGTTGAGTGTTGTTTATTCTTTTTGATGTCTTAAACACTCTTGATGCTATCGATCAATACTTTTCAGGTTTAGAAGATAATCCCGATCAAAATAGGTTTGATCAATTCCTCGTTCATTGAGAAATGGTTTATCCAAGTCATCAATCGTACCAACCACTTTGGCAGGATTCCCAATAGCTACTGAATAATCCGGAATTTCACCTTTTACTACACTGCCTGCGCCAATCACACATCCCTTGCCTATTGTTGTACCTGGCAAAACGATAGCTCCGCTTCCGATAAATGTATAATCTCCTATTTTGACTGGTGCTTTGTTATACGCCAGTCTATCTGAGTATTTTGTTTTTAGGAAATCACGACCTAATACTCGAATGGAAATATGGCTGCTATGCGTTAAAATCGAGTTTAATGAACTGATTTGAACACCTTCTCCGATTTTAAGCCCTCCACTGGCATCAATCAGGCTGTGGTGTCCAATCCAGCAGTATTCTCCGATTGTCAGGGATTTGTGAGAGAGAATCTTTGCAGAGGAGCTGATGCGGGTGTATTTAAAGTAAGTCTTATTTCCTCGGCAATAATACCCGTAGACCATGAATGGCCGTGTAAATAATGCAAGACAGTTTTGGATGAAAGAGACAAAATAGCCTAGTGGAGACAGATAAATCGACTTAAACATCAATCAGTTGCTCTGTTTCTGATAATTTTCAGTAATGCTTTCCAGCAGTGCAACGCCTTTGGCAAGCACTATCTCTGGTGTCAGATTTTTCAAAATATAATTACGCCCGTTTTCCCCCAACTGTTGTATTTGATCGGGTGAATCCTTCGCTTTGATGATTGCCTCAACAATTTGTTTTTGATTTTCCGGCTCAACAATCATCCCTGAATTGGCTTCTCGCAACAGGCTTGCTGTATCACTTTCCTGATCAACTGCAGCCAGAACCGGCCTTGAAGCCGCCATATATCCCAATACTTTACTTGGTACCGATGTCAGCCCGAAACCTGATTTGGTCAATACAATTGACAAGTCAGCCAGTGCTTGTAATTCACTTAATCTGCTTCTGGGTACAAATGGTTTAACCAGGATATTTTGAATGTTTTGATCTGCAACCTGTTTTTCCAGGATATCAAAATCATAACCCTGACCGACGAGTAACAATAAAACATCGTGATCGATTAAATCACTGGCAACTTCCGAAAGTATTGTTGTGCCGTGAATACGACCAAATGTCCCTGCATACAACACTACAAAAACGTCTTCTCTGATATTCCATTCTGTTCGTAACTGATTCAATCTATTCAACGGTGTGACTGTCCGTGTATCAATCCAGTTTGGTAAAACACTGACTTGTTGGTCCGCTCTTCCTTGCTGAATTAATCGTTGTCGCAAAGCAGGTCCGATTGCTACAACATGTTCTGAATCACTGAACATGCGTTGAGCCTGCTTTTTTAACACATCAATCAACACAGGATTTTTTACAAACCCCAGGTTGATAGAGGTATCAGGATGCAGGTCCTGAACGTTCAAGACATAAGGGCATTTAAAGTGACGTGCCAGATAACGTGCAGCAATTCCATCTTCATTAGGAGGAACCAATACATAAATCAGATCCGGTCTGGATAATTGTTTACCAAACCATTTGGCAAGAATCTGAAAACTTTTGAAATCGAGCGCCCTGCGGATAAAACTGCCGGTGGGTGAAGCCAGAAAAGGTAGCCGGTGAACAGTAATACCAGCCATGCTTTCAGTGGTTTTTTTAAACCGGGAATACCCTTGAAATACCTGCCCACGTGGCCAGTTTGGATACCCTGTCAACACATCCACAACATGACCTGATTGTCTTAACGCTTTGGCAAACTCAAATGCAAGAAAAGCAGCTGGAGGTTCTTCAGGAGGGAAATAGTGAGATATAAATAATACGCGCATTGTGCTCTTATTTTCTTACCTTTGATGCATCATGACATGTTGGTAGACTTCGAGCGCTTTGTGTGCAGACATATCCCAGTTGAAACGTTCTTGTACGCGATGAAAACCCGCAGTTCCGAGTTTTTTTCGCAACTCCTCTGAAGCAGCCAACTCATCAAGCTTTTGTGCCAATGCTTCGCAATCACCGGGGTCAACCAGGCGCCCCGTTGAGTCATCAACCTGATACGGAATTCCACCGACAGAGGTGGAGATTACCGGTAATTTCGCCACCATCGCATCAAGGACAACCAAAGGTAATGTATCTGCTTTGGAGGGGAATACAAATCCATCCACAGACTGGTAGAGGGCTCGCAACTCTTCCCTTGATAAAAAATCTGTAAATACAACACGATTACCCAACTCAGAAACCTTGTATGTATTCAGTAGGTTGTCATGTTCCTGTGTTGAGCGAATTGCGCCTCCTATTATCAAACGCCAATCAGCCTGTGCCTTATGACAGGCGGACAATAATGTATCAATACCCTTGTTCGCAGTGTGATTCCCCAAAAATAAAAAAGCTGGTAATTGATTATCAATCTTAAACAGCTGCTGAATCTGATTTTTTTCAGATAAACTGGCTTGTTCCTGAAAAAACCGGTCAAATCCGTTAGTTACTATAAAACGCTTATTATTGGGGATCTGTAATAAATCGGCTGTTGTATGCTCTGGTGGGGATGTTAACAACACAGCATGGGCATGATTAACTGTTTTAATGAATGCCTTTCTGACTAAAGTCGAATAGGCAAAAGATTTTATCATCTGATTGCCCAACCAGCGGGATGGATCAGCGCATTCTACAAATCCATGCGAGGATATCACATAAGGGATATTGTGGTTCAAACATGTCTGTGCAAATTCCCATAATGCTCCAGCAGGATGTGGATTGTGGAAATGGATCAGATCGGGTTTTGTTCGGCTGATAAAATCAGATAAGGCAGGACTGCGTATTGACACTGACTGTAACGGGCGTGGAGCTATTTTACCCATGATACCCAGGCAGGTTTCACTGTGAAAACGATTAATGATTAATCCACCGGACTCTTGTTCCTGCTCACTTTTATCTGACATCAGTGCAGTTTGATAAGGTGTCAATTTTGCCAGGGAACGACTGAGCTCCATTCCAGCCATGACTCCTCCACTCGCCTTATAGCCAGGTGGAGTCACAATGATGGAAAGAAAATTACCCTGCATTACTGTTTCCCATGAAGATTTTGGTGCCACTCAATATACAGATTAAGTCCATTATCCAACGTGACCGATGGGGACCATCCCAAAGCTTTGGCCTTGCTTGAATCGGAGACAAGATGTTGTGGATCGCCAGAGCGAACCGTTCCATTAAAAACCGGATGAATGGATGAGCCTGAGAGTTCGGCCAATCGCTTTAATATCGCTGCGATTGTAGAGCTTATCCCACTTCCACCATTGAGAATCAGGTACTTGTCAGAATTGGGAATTTCAGTGGTTTTCAGTAATAATGCGGCGGCATCTGATATATGTAGAAAATCCCGTGTTTCATTGCCAGTACCGCCAAACAAATAGTTGTTGTTTTGCAATTTATTGCAAGCATCCCAAAGAATTTGTTTCTGTAATCCGCAACCATATAATGAGAAAAACCGGACAGCTCGTGTATCCAGGCCAAATGATTGCGAATAACTTTTGAGAAGCTGCTCGGCAATCAATTTATTCACACCATAGGGCGAGCATGGCGACAGTTCAGATTCTTCTGATAATGGTTGTGCTCCAGACAACCCGTAAACCGCAGCACTAGAAGGATAAATAATTTTTGTACGAGGTAATTGTCGTCGTATAAATTCCAACAGTGTGACTAAACTATCAACTGTATTATTAAAATCTTTCTCCGGGTGAGAATAAGATAATGCGACTGAACTGCCCCCCGCGCAATGCACAACGACGTGTGGCTCAGTTTCAGACAGTAACTGACTCAATGTTTCAGTTGTAACACAGTTATTGTTGAACGACGCGAATCCCCAGTGTTCTGTTGTGCTATTGAGTGATAACTCAGTTCCTAATCCATGAACCTGCCAACCGGCAGCGTTAAATACTTTTGCTGTATGTCGACCAAGAAATCCTCCAGCGCCGGTTATCCAGGCCACCTTGTCACTCAATGGATATCCTTTTTCCTTGCAAAAAAGGAATATAATCGACCGGGTTTGCGATAAAAACAACCAAATAAAGATAATAATTTCCTGGGGACAGGAATAGCCTGAGGTACTCGTAATTGTTGTTTAAGTCGTGATTGGAAACTTTCGAAGGTATCAGGATGAAGATTGATTTCAGATGCCCAGGGATTTAATTCAGTTTCAATTTGCAATCCTGCGTTGACTATCGCCGAGCGATAGTCGTCCCTGGTAAACGCATTTTCACCGCCATACATATGATGCAGGGGGTGCTCTTTAAGAAAGACTTCACGATCCTGCTGTTTGGAAATTACATGCTCGCGTATGGCAATCAACAGTCCTCCGGGACGCAGGACCCGGGCTGCTTCCATACAAAATAGATTTAAGTCTTTGGCATGGTGCAAGACAGCTCGCCCATGAACAACATCAAATCTTTCATCGGCACAGGGTAAATATTCACCGCATTCATCAATGATTGAAAGACTAAGATTAGTTTGAGAAGCAAGTTGTTGTATAGCTTTATTCCCGATAATGTCACTCGGATCTGGTTCCAATGCGGTCACATCCCAACCCAGTTTTGCGAATGCGTAACTTGATATTCCTCGACCTGCTCCCAGATCAAGCATCTTGCCTGGTCTGGATGGAAGATAAGTTGACAATTCTTTCCATTCAGCGCTGTTAGTATATCGCTCTGCTGCATCCCGCAGCGGATCATCATAATAACAAGCAAAAACCGCATCCCGATTATCAGGATTTTCCCTGAATACTGAAACTGCTTGCTCCCAGGTTAACAATTCAGTTTTTTTCATGTAATTAACTCGTCAGTCAACAGCAGCTGAACGATATTCCTCAGGTCTCAATTGTCGAATGACTTGTGCAGG
>JAHZJL010000279.1 GCA_022600935.1 Gammaproteobacteria bacterium | reverse complement strand
TCTATACCGCAATACAACTTGTGAACATTATTCGATTCATTGTGTACCGCAATAATAATTGTACAGTCTAAAATTTGCCCTTCCATAAGAAATCCCTTCAAGCAGAACCCAAGGCACCACTATCATTGAGAAATCTACTGTATTCCTGAGTCTCAACAATTTTTCTAAACTCTTCATCAAAGTTTCTAGTTGGCCTCCAACCAAGAGATCTCAGCTTAGAGTCATCCACACTGTAACGCACATCTTGACCGGCACGATTCTTTACAGGTATACAATATTCATCCACATCAACATTCAATATTGCCGCAATCTTTGCAACGACTTCTATATTTTTCAATTCCAGGTCACCACACATATTATAAATTTCGTTTCTATTACCCTTGTTAATCACAGTCATAATTCCGTCTACTGTATCCTCTACATGTAACCAAGATCGAATATAAGAACCATCCCCATGCAGTAATGCGGGCAAGCCTCTTTTCATTCTGAGTGTGGATTTTGGTATCAGTTTTTCCGGAAATTGATGTGGACCGTAGTTATTTGTTGGCCGAATAATATTGAATTGGACACCATAAGTTCGCTCATAGCTCTTTATTAGCAGATCTGCTGAAGCCTTGGTTGCTGAATAAGGATTTGATGGCAACAGTGCATCCTGATCAGTATGCAACCCTTGCTCTATATCGCCATAAACCTCATCAGTACTCATCTGAATAAAAACCGGGCGATCCTGCTCAAGTTTTTTTATTGTTAAATCAAGCAATCTTTGTACGCCAAGGACATTGCTCCGGCAAAACATTTCGGCGCTAGAAATAGAATTATCGACGTGAGACTCTGCGGCAAAATTAATTAAATAGTCACACTCAGGCAAATACGGAAGACTTACAATATCTTCTCTAAGGAAGTGGTAATTATCAAATCGAGCAAACTCTTTATTTGAAACGCAGTCTGCGGCATAATTCATACAATCGACATTAATCACATAATGTCCTTCATTGAGCACCCTGTTCACAAAGTGTTTCCCGATAAAACCAAGCCCACCGGTTACCAGCAATATAAGCCTGGGGTTATCCTTAGGCTCTATGACCATGACTCAATACTCACAACAGATTCCATAATAAACATTTGCTGGTCAACCCAAACTGACAATTTTTAAAGTGAAAATTTTAACGTACTATGCCCTGTCAATCAGGCATAGGCCCGACATTCAACAATGCTATTCGATCAAAAGGCTTTCCATGGCATGTCATCTGGATTAGACGGTCCGATTTTTTTTACTGACTGCCTTGCAATCTCACATGCTGCGATTGCAGTATCAATTGAGCGAATTGGCTTAAACATCTGCTGCAACCTTGGCTTCTTATAGCCTCCGGCATACTCAGCAGTTTTAAATTCTGCTACCTTAAGATAATCAACATTCAAATCTGCTCCAAATTCATTCAAAATTGTGTTTGATATTTTTCTTGGGCCATCAGGTTCGTCAATAATCCATGCAGTTGCCAGATCATTACATGTATTTTTCTTTAGCATGTATCTAGCAAGGTTATCGCTGCCGGGATAACCTCCAATCGTCCATGCTCTTCCAATACTAAACGCGCCAATTGCATACAGAATACCTGGTGATTGGCCAGTTAAATCAATCATTGGAATACCGTTCTCAAACCCTGAGGTCTTAGCTGCTAGTGTTGCAGTTGATAAGTAGCGTGCATAATTTTCCGACAAGATCAACAAACTACCCGAATGTCCAAAATTTATAGCGACATTGTTTTTTGTCAGATCTCCTGGTTGTCGATAAGGTGTCAGCTGGCCGTCATTGACTAAAACAACATTGGCTAGTTGAGAAGACAATCCAAGTAAAATCAAAAACTCATTAACATGCTTAATTTGAAATATGCTTAGTAAAGAAAATCCGCCTGCAATCCAAAATATAGCCGTAATAGATCCTGCAGCCCAGTAGTTACCATTTGTGCCAAAAGCATAGGCATGTGGAAGCAAAAAAAAACATACGGCTTGAAATATTTGCTTTATCTGTAATTCAAGCTTATCCCAACTCAACAAAAATCCAGCCAACAATGCTGAAAATGGGATTACCCAGATCATCATTAATTGAAATTTCCAAACCAATAACTCATCGAACAACCAAGTCGCAATAAATTCTGGAACACAATCAAAAATAATGCTGACAGTCAGGGCTATAAGTGCCCAGAAAAAAAAAATAAACAATAGCTTTCTAAAATGGTGAAATTGTGTTGATCTGTATTGACTCACAAAAATGATTATAGAAAGCGTTAAAACACTATAAAAACTGAAATACTTGGCAGTTGGCGTAAAAATATAATCATCCCAGCGCAGTATCCCTGATGGCGAGTGACTTGCCTGTAACATCACTGCTGCTGAATACCCTTCCTGTAATCGCCTTAGAAATAAGATGATTGAACCATCAATGATTAATGCAGAAAAAATCAGCATGCTGCTCGTAACAATAAGACTGACAACTAATAAATGAATATTTTTTCTTACAATAGTAATCAAATAAATTAATGCAATAAGCGCCAATGCAGCAGCCGATGATGGTTTTGCCATGAACGCCAGCCATCCTCCCAGACCTATTAAAATGTATCCAGTTTTGCTGAATGTTAGTGAATTTTTCTTTGCCAGCAACAGTCCGCTTGCAGTAATCAAAAATGCTTGGAACGTTAGTGTGTTATAGCTTGGGGTAGGTATTGAATACAGATAAATCAAAGAAGTTGTTGCAAACAAAGCAGCGACAATTAGCCTTTTAAGTGTACCTGCAATCTCCTTAGGGGATTCGAATAAATCCGTCAATAACAAATCAACAAATAACCAGGTTAAAGCGAATGTGATGATAATATTCGCTTGTCTTAAACTCACGATATCTTTTTTAAGTAGATCAAATAATAAATGATAAACAAATCCAAACTGCGATATCGATGCGTTATAGTTAAAAGGCTGTGATATCCAGACCAAATAAGAGCTTTCATCTGTAAAATCTATGCCATAGCGACATCTATAAAGCAACCAGCCAAGCACAATCAGTGTTGAAATAGCAGAAAATATATAAAATGCTGAATAGCTAAAATTAAACGATGGATTGAATGTGACTCGGCGATTAAGTAACGTTGTAGGTGTTCTCATCAGATAAGCGTTTCCCCTAAAAAACATAGCTTGTGTCAGTACGATTCAGGCAGATTAGAAAATTTAGTGCTGATGATGAAAGGACTCTGTTAATTTGGATCTAAATTCGTCTTAGAATCATCAAATTGGCTCAGTGAGCAGTATTGATCTGCATACTCGATCGCTATTGCACTTGCTTACTGCTCACTCGTGAAAAATACGATAAAACTAAAACCATCAATAGTTAACCGACATAACACTATGAAGTTACTCACATTTTTTGGACACTGAATCAAGTATATCAAGTGTATTTTTTCCCCTGATTCTTGTTAAAGCTTACTGTTTTTAACGAAAGCAGATTAAGAAGCTGTCTGGCTAAAAAGATATCCGCTGCAAAGCTCTTGAAATCGGTGAATTGTTTCTCTGCTTCTTGTTAAACAGCACAACTATTCGCCTCGAAGCATCAAAAAACTCTCCTTGATTCAAGAACTTTTCGCATGGACATTTTTTGTCCAGACAGCTTCTAACATAGAACACATCACCGGATTTTTCCTTAAATATCAGGTGTTTTTGTTCCTTGCTATAGAAGTTAAACAGTTTTTCATGCTTTCACTTGCCTGATTGAGTTGGGACAGCTTGATTAATTAATGCTTTTGCTCGATTGACGAACTTCTTGAACTCCCAACACCAGCTTCTTCTAGTGAATCAGGTTGAATCAATGTACCATGAATAATGACATGCGCCGAGTTGGTATTTCTATTGCCGTCAAGAATTTTTCAACAGAATACGTCAATCTTCCTCTTTGTCAAACAACACTTTTGATCATCATTCTATTACCACCTTTAAACTACTTGTACCCTTAGTATTAGATCGGCAATACGGATCAAACGACTTGCATGATCAAGTAGGCACAAGTCATTTTGGCATAGTCATCAGTTTATTTGGTAAAGTTAACTCAATCAGCCAGTCATTTCTTAAATGCGAATGAAAGTTGTAGCCACATGCTGAGCAAGAATACATTAACATCACATGTAAAATATGCTCGTAAATGCAAGCACCAATTTGCTTCACCGGAATTCCAATCTGTAACATGAGTATGTTGCCAGTTTTGATTTAAAATATTCTGAATTCTATCAAGCCGGTGTACGATATCGCAGCGCCAATCAATTCAAACTGTCTTAATTCAATATGTCACTATCAATGCCGGACAAAGGTCTGTATATCATTACTGACCATCGATTATCCGTCCCCTCAATTCTTAAAAAAACCGAGCAATCACTGGCATCAGGCGCTAATCTGGTTCAGATGCGAACAAAACACGAGACTCATTCAATCGATAAAGCACATGAATTGGCAAGAGCATTGAAAACACTGTGTTCACAATATAAAACACCACTGATTATTAATGACGATATCAAATTAGCTCAACGCGTTGAAGCAGATGGGGTTCACCTCGGACAACATGACGCTAATATCCTTGAAGCAAGACAACAGTTAGGTAATTCAGTCATCATCGGTGTAAGTTGTTACAATTCAATTGATCTGGCAGTCAAAGCCTGCCGGCAAGGTGCAGATTACGTTGCATTCGGGCGGTTTTTTTACTCAACCAGCAAGCCACTGGCGACACCTGCTGACATCCAACAACTTCGACACGCTAAAAACAACATCTCTGTACCAATTGTTGCAATTGGAGGCATCACACCTGAAAATGGAGGTCAACTCGTTGCAGAAGGCGCGGATATGCTGGCGGTAATTGAAGGTGTTTACGGACAAGATGATGTCGCTCTTGTAACCAGTCGTTATCTGCAATTATTTAACACTCCCCCTCATCAATCCAACTGATTCAGCATGTCACTGACAATACAGCCTAATTGTACTGATAATCCGGAATTCGGCACGATCCCCGTTAACACAGCGTTGGACATGATACTCGAAGCGATTCACCCATCATCGAACCTGGAAACAATCCCAGTACAGGACTGCTATGGCCGAGTCCTTGCGGAAGACATACACTCCACAATAATGGTCCCACCATTCACCAACTCAGCGATGGATGGTTACGCCATACACCATCAAGATATTCCAGCAGCAGCAGAACAACTCAGCAAACTAACAATCATCGGCACAACAGTTGCCGGCCAGGCATTTCAAGGAAAAGTCAATCAAGGTGAAACCGTGCGCATCATGACGGGTGCTGTTATGCCTGAAGGCACAGATTCCGTGATCATACAGGAGCATGTTGAGACCAAGAATGACACGATCACCATCGATTCGCGCCATCAATCCGGCCAAAATGTTCGTCAGGCGGGAGAAGATATTAAACCGGGTGACTGCGTACTCAACAAAGGGCGTCAATGCTTACCGGCTGATGCAGGTATCATCGCATCCTTGGGAATTCCTGAAATTAAAGTATTCAGCCCATTAAGGGTCGCGGTTTTTTCAACCGGTAGTGAGGTCTGTGACTTTTCCCAAAAAGCGACTGACAGCTCACAAACGACAACAATTTTCGATAGCAATCGTTATAGTCTGTGCGCGGCACTTAAACCCTATCCGGTTGATATTGTGGACATGGGAATCATCCCTGATAATCCTCAACACCTTAAAACTGCTTTTCTTGAAGCTTCTCAAAATGCAGAGTTAATCATTACATCTGGTGGAGTTTCAGTGGGAGAAGCCGATTACACCAAACAAGTGCTGGCTGAACTGGGTCAAATCGAATTCTGGACGGTGGCCATGAAACCGGGACGGCCAATTGCTTTCGGAAAAATCAACTCAGCTCTATTATTTGGTTTACCTGGTAATCCCGTAGCGGTTATGGTGACCTGGTGTTTTCTGCTCAAACCGGCGCTGGAAAAAATGCTGGGTATAACCAATGCACCAGTCATTCCGTCGTTCCAGGCCAGAAGCCTGAGCCACATCCGCAAACGTCCGGGACGAACAGAATATCAACGCGGCATCCTCAAACCAGACGGGCACGGTCAATGGAGTGTCGAAACCACTGGCAAACAAGGCTCCGGTATACTCACATCAATGTGCAAGGCCAATGCATTTATTGTATTAGAGCATGATCATGGCAGTGTAAAGCCGGGTGATATGGTTAACGTTCAGCCGTTCAGTGGAATTTTCTAGGACTCATTGACTGCCAACAGAATTCTATCAGGTAATGCCATGTAGTTGGCATCAATCGATGACCAACTGATACGAAGGCTTGTAATTCTCTGCAAGTGTCATTCGGCGTTGTTTTATAAAGCTATCCAGTAATTGTTGCATGTGCTGGAGGATTTCGCGGTCTCCGTGTATTAGAAACGGACCGTGTTGCTGGACAGCTTTGATGCCTTCCTGTTTCACATTACCAGCGACAATACCGGAAAACGCGCAGCGCATATTGGCTGCTAACTGATGGGCTGGCTGGTCTCTGTTGAGTTGCAGTTGCGCCATATTGTCGTGAGTCGGAACAAACGGTGTTTGCAGCTGTTGCTGAATCTGCAGATTCCAGTTGAAATAAAACGCATCCTTACTTTCCAGTCTGCTGGTTTGCACAGTTTTCAAGTTATCGTACATCGCTCTGGATGCTTCAACCGGATCACCAATCACTATCTGATAAAGCTGGCTGACTTCATCGCCCAGAGTAATGCGTAAAAACTGATCCATATCCTCAAAATACTGGCGACTGGATTCAGGCCCTGTCAGCAATAACGGAAATTTGATATCACGATTGTCAGGATGCAGAAGAATACTTAACACATAGAGAATTTCCTCAGTTGTCCCGACACCTCCTGGGAACACGACGACACCATGACCGAGGCGAACGAATGCCTCCAGACGCTTTTCGATATCCGGCATAATGACCAGTGCGTTAACCATGGCGTTGGGAGCTTCAGCGGCAATAATCCCGGGCTCGGTGATGCCAATATAACGGCCGCCCGAGCTGCGCTGTTTGGCATGACCCAGTGCAGCGCCTTTCATCGGGCCTTTCATGACACCATGCCCGCAGCCAGTGCAGATATTGAGCTTACGCAAACCGAACATATATCCGACATCCTTGGAATATTCATATTCAGCCCGGCTTACTGAGTGACCTCCCCAGCATACGATTAAATCCGGCTGGTTATTGGACTGAAAAACCGTGGCATTTTTCAGAATATGAAATACCGAATCAGTAATATGCTCAGACTTGGACAGATCAAACCGTCCATCGTCAAGAATCAGATACTGTGTGTAAACAATATCCCGCAGCACTGAAAACAAGTGCTCACGGATGCCTTCGATCATTTCACCATCAACGAAAGCCCGTGCAGGTGCATTGATAACCTTGAGTCCAACTCCCCGCGGCTCCTTAATGACCTCTATCTCAAAGTCAGCATACTGATCCAGCACATCCCGACTGTCATCCGTTTCAGCGCCAGAATTAAGCGCTGCCAGTGCACAACAACGAAATTTGTCATAACACCCACACAGTGTTTTATCGGACAACCAACCGATTTCCCTGAGTGAAAGAAATTCCAGGCTGCCATTGGGCTGGACGAATGCGTCGACTTTGCTTGAATCGGTTTGTAACATTGACTGGTCTGTTTGAACGGGTAGAGAATTGTTTAATCGCATATCTATGAGTTTGCCGGATCATTGTAACCTGACTGTTGACTGCTATCAGGAAAAACCACTGGCATTTTCAGTCTGACTGTATTTCCTTTTTTGCCGTACACGGTGCATTAATCGAGGCTTGCCTATTTCATAACCTTGCGCAAAATCAACGCCGATCTCTTTGACGCGTTCCAGAGTTTCCCGAGTCTCGACACATTCAGCGATGGTTTGACGATGCATCATGCGACCGATATGGTTAACTGATTGCACAATGGCTTCTTGAACCGGATCATCTTCAATACCTTTGACAAAATTACCGCCGATTTTCAAAAAATCGACCGGTAGACTTTTTAAATAGGAAAATGAAGATAAACCACTGCCAAAATCATCCAGGCAAAAATGGCATCCGGATTGTTTAAGACGGTTTATGAAGCGAATTGCATCAGATAAATTGGCAATCACCAGGGTTTCAGAAATTTCGAAACAAATTTTCTCTGCCAAATCCAGACCTTGATATCGCTCGAGTTCCTGTTTGATAAAGTTTTCAAAAGACGGATCACTGATACTGGCACCGGAAAGATTGATGGAACACATGGGTATCGATCGTGGTTGGTTCGCCATCCATTCCAGGGTATTGGATACAACCCAGCGGTCTATCTTATCAATCAAACTGTATCGTTCCGAAACCGGGAAAAAAGCTCCAGGTAAAATAGGCTCACCTTTGACTGCACGCATACGCACCAGGATTTCATAGAAACGCGGTTGTGCATGATTACCAATCGGCACAATCGGCTGGGCGTGCAGTTCGAAAAGATCATTTTCCAGCGCTTTCTGTATACGCCTGACCCAGACCCCTTCGCCACTTTTCTGGAAGTCTTTTTGATGTTGATCCTTATACACACAAACCCGGTTTCGACCGGCATTTTTAGCGGCATAACACGCACTGTCAGCATTTTTCATCAGCAAATCGATTGGCGCACTGTTTAGAATTGGTAGCAATCCGATACTGACACCAATACTGAAACTCTTGTCTTCCCACAAAAAACGGAACCGGCTCAGGTTTTCAACTATCGTCTCTGCAATACCGATTCCGCGTTTCGCCGTGCAATGCTCCATTAACACCACAAACTCGTCACCGCCAAGTCGGGCAACTGTATCACGTCGTCGAACGGATTCCTGCAAGACACGACTGATTTGGCGTAATAATTCATCTCCAGCAGCATGGCCACAAATATCGTTTACCACCTTGAATCGATCCAGGTCAAGTACACACATGACATGCTCACTGGGTTGATGCTCCAGGGTGTTTAACACTCGGGTCAATCGGTTTTCATACTCTCGACGGTTGACCAGGCCGGTCAGATTATCGTGTGATGCGTGATAATCAATTTGATCAGAGCGTTGACGAGCCGCAGTAATATCCTGATGCACAGAAACAAAATGGGTAATAACACCAAAGTCATCTGTAATCGGAGACACTGATTCCTGAGCCCAATAGACTTCACCATTTTTGCGTTTGTTTCGTACTTCTCCACGCCATACCTGTCCGCCGTAAACAGTACGCCACATCATTTCGTGTACTTCTTCAGGAGTTTCACCTGAGTTAAATAATCTCAGTGAGTTACCGATCACATCATTACTGGTATAACCGGTGATCTCCAGACACATGGGATTGACATACTCGATAATCCCCTGAGTATCGGTAATGACCACAGCATTGGGACTGTTTTGTATGGCATTGGACAGTTTGCGTAACTGTTCCTTGGTGGATTTTAACTGGGTCACATCATGCGCGACGCATAGATGAGCGATCACAGTTTCGGATTCATCCAGGACTGGATTTGAATGGACTTCAATGTGGTGCACACTGCCTTTCAGGCCAACCATCTGACAACTGAAGGTTTCACTCATGCCTTTGATAACACGGTCGTGCAGTCGCTTGAATCGTTCTCGCTCTGAGGGGAGAATGAATTCATTAAACTGATGACCGATAATAGACTGATTTTTCTCAACCTCTGTCAATATCAAGCCGGCTGGATTGATAGCCAGAATATCCCCTTGGTGCGAAATGTTAACAACCATCGCAGATTCGGCGCGAAACAGTGTTTTCAGAAAACGAATTTCCAACATATCGACCGGGAGTATTGTGTCCTGATGATCAGTCATGATATGGCTTGATTATGCTTGAGGTTTGATTTCAGTGAATTTAATTATAAATACGGACCTAGCTGACAAAATTATCTTTTTGATATCTGATTTGGGCAAAGACTTTTTCCGGGGAGCTGTCTTTCAACCCAAGCGCAGTTTGAAAATCATCCTGGTCAACTCTTAAAAACGGATTGAATTGACATTCAAATCCCAGGTTTGAAGGAATTGTCGCCACATCCTGTGTTCGCTTATCGCAGATACTGGTGTAAACGTCACGCAGCTGTTGATTTGCTGGCTCAAGATATAAAGCAAATGCTGCATTGGCCTGAGTATATTCATGCGCGCAATAAATTTTGGTATCGGCAGGCAGCTGTCTGATCTTTAACATAGACTGCCACATCTGTTCGGCAGTTCCTTCAAACAATCGCCCACATCCCAGAGAAAACAAGGTATCTCCGCAAAACAATCCGTTGTCAGCTGCAAACCAGTAGGCAATATGTCCACTGGTATGTCCAGGCACCTCAAGAATTGTTGACTGATGGTGTCCAACCAGAATCTGATCGCCTTGCTTAACTGTTTGGTCGATTCCGGGAATACGATGCTTGTCTTTCTCTGCACCAATGACTTTGCAGCCGGTTTTTTCTTTTAATATCAGATTTGCACCGACATGATCACTATGATGATGTGTATTGAGAACCATATCGAGCTGCCAGTCTCGTTGTTGCAACCAATTTAGCACTGGTTTAGCATCGCCAGGGTCGACAACTGCTGTGATATTTGTCTGCTGACAGCGCAACAGGAAGATATAATTGTCACTCAATGCAGGAATTAGGCAGACTTGCAAGTTCACTACGGTTTACCCTTGGACTCGTCACTATATATTACAGGGTTTCGGCAGTGTTGTTATATTGAATTGGCTGAATGAATCAACTCGTTTGGGTTCAGCGACCCAGTGTATCCGGACAATTGGTCCAGACCATGTGTATCTTTTGCTTATTCAAGCAAAAGTATTTGACCTTAAGCTGTTTTAACCTTTTTGGTGTGTTGGTCATGCTTGATACAGAACTTGGTAAATTCCTCACCTTTCAATGCTGGTGCGCAATAAAACCCCTGGAAAAAGTCACAACCATACTTGCTCAAATGTTTGAGCTGGGTTGGAGTTTCAACACCTTCAGCCAGAACTTTGATCTTCATGCTATGCGCCATAGCGACAATGGCTCTGGCTATCGCGGCATCACTTTTTTTCATCGTCATGTGTCTCACAAATGAACGGTCTATCTTGATGCTGTCAACCGGGAAATCTTTGAGCCTGCCCAGAGACGAATAGCCCGTACCAAAATCATCCAGCGCCATTCTGACTCCGATAGTCTGTAATTCCATCATGTTTTCATGAATAATGGCTGAATCTTCAGCAAGGACCGACTCGGTGATTTCAAGTTCGATAATCTGCGGGTCAATCTTATGTCGGTTAAGAATGGCGGCAACACCTTTGGCGTAATGTTGTTTCTGTATCTCCTTCAGCGAAACATTGACAGCGACTGTTTTAATTTGCTGATCCTGGCCATATTTTTTCCATATGTTGACTTGCATGCAGACCTGCTCCAGGACCCACTCGCCAAGTTGAATAATCAAATCAGATTCTTCTGCGATCGGGATAAATTCTGCGGGAGGTATATTACCCATATCCGGGTCGTTCCAGCGCAGCAAGGCTTCAGCACCAATGATTTTATTGGATAACATATCAACCTGAGGCTGATAATGAACCGTGAGATGACCATTTTCAGCTGCTTTATGCAAAGCCGTTTCAAGTTGCAACCGATGCAACAATGACTCGTTCATGCTTTCACTGTAAAACTGGAAGTTATTTCGCCCCTGACCTTTTGCATGATACATCGCTACATCGGCATTTTGCAGCAAAGTTTCCAGTTTGACACCGTTTTGTGGATAGACTGCAATTCCGATACTGGTCCCGATTTTCAATTCGTGATCGTTGATTAAAAATGATGTGCGGATGGAATCAAGAATTTTGTTGGAAATATGTTCTGCCGCGACAAAACTGCTGGAACCAGGCTTGCGAGAACCGGACAACAGGATAACAAACTCATCTCCACCTAAACGCGCGACAAAATCATCTTTTCGCACACAAGACTCAAGCCGTCTGGCGACCTGGATCAGAATTTCGTCACCAACATGATGGCCAAGCGTATCGTTAATTGCCTTAAACCGATCCAGATCAAGGAACAATACTGCAAATTCACGCTTGTTTTGTTTGGCTTTGGCCACAACCTGTCTGAAATGCTTTAATAAAAACGCTCTGTTTGCCAGATTGGTGAGCTTGTCAAAATATGCAAGCTTTTGTATTTTTTCTGATTTCCGGTTCAGATCAATTAAAACACCGAGTGCACCCGCAAAGTTTTGCAGAAATTCGACTTCCTGTTGTTGTTTCGTGTGATTATCCTTCAAATACAAAACGATCACACCGAGCACAGCATTTTCCAACATGATTGGAATATTGTAATTACCATGTGCTGACATTCCCGGATATTGAATCTCATGACGCTCATCGACAGATTTGGAAAATACAATCGTTTGCTGTTGTGCCGCGCGCCCACACAAGCATTGACCAAGCTTTATTCGCTTGCACAAAGACTGATTTTCGGGTCCAAAATTTTTATGGACTCTAAGGCGTAACTGTTGATGACGCTGATCCATCAAGAAAATTCCACCGCGGTGTATATTTAACCAGGACACCGAGGTCACGATTTCCAACGCTTTGTTCAAGAGCTGATTGATCGATATCTCAGTTGAGCGAATATGCAGTAACTCGTTGAGAACCTTACGGCCTTCAATATCCTGGTTGAGTTCTTTTGTGGCTCGATGTTTCGCTGAAATATCCCTGAAAACCAGGATATTGCCTTCGTGTTTGGTTCCGGTATTAATGGAAGATGCTGTTACTTCGACCGGCGTCGCTTTACGATCCAGGTTTCGTAAAAACGCTTCTGCGGTATGAGTATCATTGAGATTTTGTTTTAAGCAAAATTCAATTGGATCCTTTAACGGACGTCCTGTCTGTCTTTCCCATAAATGAAATGCTTTGGTCAGTGACTCGCCTTCAGCATTTTCACGCCCCAAACCCGTCAAGGATTCTGCAACCGGATTTAAATACTCAATGCTGCCTTTCGAGTCAGTGACCAGCACACCATCAGTAATCGAAGCCAGAACCATTTCTGCGCGTTGTCTGGATTTACTTAATTTCTGACCGTCAGCGTAAATTCGTTTCCAGGCAGGAATTAAAACAAAAGCCAGTATACTTGCCCGTACCAAAGACAATACAAAACCTTCTTCGAGCAATGGTACCCCTGATGCCGCAATTCCAATACTGAATTCTGCACCAAATACCAGCAGACAGATTCCAGCAATTGAAACAACTGGTCTGTCCAATAGTAACTTACAAGCCACCATAAGAATTAATACTGATACAACACTGATAGCAACTGTTAACTGATCAATCGAAAGTGAAAAATCATGGCTATGAACAACTTGTTGATCAAAAACGACTTGACCCATTCCAATGTAATGCTGGAAAACAATCGCCATTCCCAATAAAACAGCTGCTATGAGCTGCTTGAGTCGACCCAGCCCAGGTTTGAAACGCTGATCGATAAAGATCAGCCAGTACGATATGATGGTTAAAATTGAACACACCAGTAAAGATGTCAATAATGGCGTGGAAAAACTTTCATTTAACTCAAGCTGGATTGTCTGTTGAGCAATTAAAAAACAACTGGCAATTGCCACAATCAGTGTTACCCCTGATGTACTGATACGCAACCAGCGATGCAATTGAAGCGTCAATAACCAAAAAACCAGCCAGCTTGCAGCAATCACTGCTACAAGAGATAACACTGTCGGTACAATGTTAAAACGAACCACCATTGGAAACTGTATGGATAACAATCCATTGAATTGTGTACACCAGATACCTAGTCCCAGTGTCAGTGCACCAAACAACCTGTTTACCGACTGTTGCTTGTCTGTACGAATAACACGTAACATGTATTCCAGTACAACAAACATTGACGCCAATGCAACAATGATTGATGCGATCAAAAAGATTAAATGATGTGTGAGTTCCATGTTGAACCGAAAGCAGTTCTTGAGTAGATAATTGACCCTATAAAAATATAGCTTAAATGAGAGAAAAGGTAATTTTCTACTCGTATAACACCTTATTCCAGTTCTGACAGGGGCCCACTGATATGATTATTCAGGAATTATAAAAATTTAGCCGATAATACAGCTGACTAGTCATGTATTCGCTAAAATACTTCAGCTTTGATTGTCACATATTGTTATAACTAAAGGCTTACACGTGAATCCGGACAATTTTTTTAAAACAGCATTTTTTTTTGAAGCCAACCTGGCTATCGTTGCTCTAGTCCTGGGGTGGATTGTCGACGTTGTTCCCTACCAGGATCTGGCCATCGATAATACTGCTTTCAGTATTGGTTTACTTGGGACAATACCTTTATTTTTATTATTCAGCTTATTGTATTCTCATCCTGTTTTTGGATTTGATAAAATCAAACAAACTTTGATTGATACAATTGGACAGCAATTAGCTGAATTACGTTGGCCGCAGCTTTTCGCTCTTGCAGCTGCTGCGGGATTTGGCGAAGAATTATTATTTCGTGGAACACTCCAACCGTGGCTGGAAAATATTGGTGGATATCAGTTCGGATTACTGGCCAGTAATGTTATTTTTGGTCTAGTCCATGCGATCTCACGCATGTACGCCATTGTTACAGGTGTAGTAGGAATTTACCTGGGGTATCTAATGGATATCAGCGAACAGAGAAATCTATTGGCACCCATGATTACACACGGGCTTTATGATTTCCTGGCATTTATCGTGGTCGCTGACACGGTGAGGAAAAAAAGAGTTGAGCAGGATGATGACCTGAATCGTTAACAAATTCTGTCATTACCGACATTCATCGGATCAATTGATCGTTTTGCCTTGAAAAGCTCGTCTTGTACAATTAAATGATAATGAATGGTATCAGCTGATACCATTCATTGCCTGAGCCATTGTTGTCCCCAGATCAGACGGAGTTGGGGCAACAATGACACCAGCAGATTTAAGTATTTCTACTTTTTCAGCAGCTGTCTCACCTGCTGTCGAGACAATCGCACCAGCATGCCCCATTCGGCGGCCTTTTGGTGCAGTTAATCCGGCAATATATCCAACCAGTGGTTTACTCATATTGTCTTTGAAAAATTCAGCCGCTTCAGCCTCCTGAGGTCCACCGATTTCCCCAATCATCATCACGGCCTTGGTCTCGGGGTCTTCTTCAAATAATTCCAGCATATCCCGATGTGACGCCCCATTAATCGGGTCACCACCAATTCCAACAGCAGTGGAAATACCGATACCCAGCTCACGCATCTGGTCTGCAGCCTCATATCCCAGAGTGCCTGATCGAGCAACAATGCCGACATGACCAGGTATGTAGATATGTCCCGGCATAATCCCCAACATGCATTTTCCAGGGCTAATGGTTCCTGCACAATTCGGGCCGGTTAAAATCATGCGCTGCGATTTTGCAAATCGCAGTAAATATCGTTTAACCTGCATCATATCCTGTGTCGGGATTCCATCAGTAATTGCCACACAGTATTTGATACCGGCATCGGCTGCTTCCATAATGGAATCAGCAGCAAACGGTGGAGGGACAAATATGATGCTTGCATTTGCTCCAGTGTCTTCAACCGCTTCTCTGACAGTATTAAACACCGGCCGATCAAGATGCAGTTGACCACCTTTACCAGGAGTGACCCCTCCAACGACATTGGTTCCATACTTGATCATATCTTCAGCATGAAAGGTGCCGATTTTACCCGTGAACCCTTGCACCAGGACACGACTTTGTTCATTGATCACAATAGCCATTGATAACTCCTTTATCCAGCGTATTGACGGCTTGCCGCGACAGCTTTGCTGGCAGCATCGGCAAGTGTTTCAGCAGTGATAATTGACAAGCCACTGTTCTCAATAATCTGTTGGCCTTCCTCAACATTGGTTCCGGCCAGACGCACAACCAGAGGAACTTTTAATTCCATATTTCTCACTGCCTGCACTACTCCTTCGGCCACCCAGTCACATCGGTTGATTCCAGCAAATATATTAACCAACATGGCTTTCACATTGTCATCCGCCAGAACTAGTCGGAAAGCTTCCGCAACTCGTTCCGGTGAAGCTCCACCACCGATATCCAGAAAGTTGGCCGGCTCTCCACCAGCATGTTTGATCATATCCATTGTGGCCATTGCCAAACCTGCGCCATTGATCATACAGCCGATATCACCTTCCAGGCCGATATAACTCAATCCACGATCAGATGCTGCAGTTTCTCTTGGATCTTCCTGGGATTTATCGCGTAAGGCCAGAATATCGGGGTGCCTGAACAACGCATTATCATCGAACGCCATTTTGGCATCAAGTGCAATCACCTTATTGGTTTTGGTCACAACTAATGGGTTGATTTCCACCATAATCGCATCAAAATCACGAAAAGTCCTGTAAGCGCCTTTAATGGTTTTGATCGCCTGACTCAATCCGGCCTTAGGTATCCCCAAAGCAAAGGCGAGCGCTCTTGCCTGAAAATCCTGTAGACCGACAGCTGGTTCAACATGAATTTTAATCATGGCTTCAGGGCTATGTTCAGCGAGTTCCTCAATATCCATACCGCCTGATGACGATGCAACCAGCACTACTTCTTCATGAGCCCGGTCAAGTAACAAGCTGAAGTATAATTCCTTTTCAATCTCGCATCCGGCCTCAACGTAGACATGACTGACACGTTTACCTGCCGGCCCGGTTTGATGAGTGACCAGTTTTTTCCCTAGCATACTGTCTGCAGCAGCCCGTACTTCATCTGTTGAATGGCAGACTTTTACACCACCAGCCTTACCTCTGGCACCGGAATGAATCTGGGCTTTAACAACCCACATCGAACCACCAATGACATTTGCCTGATAAACAGCTTGTTCCGGGCTGTCTGCAAGACCTCCAGCAAGAATTTTTACACCTTCCTGCTCTAATAGTTCTTTGGCCTGATATTCATGAATATCCACTGTTTTACTCTCTATTTAGTAGTACTCATATGAATGCATGACGCAACATGAGTATTATGAGTTATCTTGTGCTGGACAAATTCGTTCTGTTTGGCCGACATTCCTGAGAATTAATCGGCCCAACGTCGAAAACAAACTTGCCAAATGACTTGTCAATCACTCTCGACTGGCTATGGCTTCAGCAATGTTGACGATATTTTCTGACATGCGCGCTGATGCTGCATCTATCATTCTGCCGTCAAGTGCGGCTGCTCCTTTACCAGCTTTGGCTGCATCATCCAGGGCTTGCAAAATTCGCCTGGCCCGTTCAACTTCCTCCTGCTTGGGAGAAAAAACTTCATGAGCCAGAGCAATTTGCGATGGATGTATCGCCCATTTGCCTTCAATACCGAGTGCTGCTCCACGTTTTGCTGCCAACAAATAGCCATCTGGGTCATTAAAATCACCGAATGGACCATCAATAGCGCGCAATCCATAAGCGCGACATGCAACAGTCATTCGTGAAATAGCGAAATGCCACTGATCTCCAGGATAATCCGGGTTCAAGCCTCCGATATTGACTGTTCTTGCCCGATTGCTGGCCGCATAATCAGCAACTCCAAAGTGTAATGCTTCCAAACGACCCCGACTGGCTGCGATTGATTCTACATTGGCCATTCCGATTGCTGTTTCAATCAATGCTTCCAAACCAATACGGTGTCCAATCTGTTTGGATTCTTCAATTTGTGTCAACAGTGCATCTACCATGTAAACATCTGCAGCCACTCCGACTTTCGGAATCAAAATAGTATCCAGATGTTGGCCAGCCTGCTCCACTACTTCAATCACGTCACGATACATGTAATGCGTATCAATGCTGTTTATTCTTACCGAGACAGTAACTCCTTTAGCTTTCCAGTCAATATCATTCAATGCCTGAATGATATTGGAGCGCGCTTGCAATTTGTCATCAGGAGCGACCGCATCTTCTAGGTCCAAAAATACAAAATCAACTCCACTGTCTGATGCTTTATCGATCATGGAAGGATTTGAACCCGGGACAGCCAGTTCACTGCGTTGGACACGGGATTTAACGGTTTTATATTGTGTTAAGCTCATTTTTTGTCTATTAATTTTTGGAGAAACTTTCTTTTACAACTGTTTAGTGTTGGAACTGAAAAGCTGCTCAAACAATGATTATCCTGATTCTTACTCAGATATCTGAAAACGATTTACAGTCAGACATTTAAGGTAATCCGGGTTATTCCAGCAATACATGTACCGTTTAATTTAGGTATACTCAAAGTGCATATTGCTTAAGTCATCCTATCGGAGATCCAATACAGTTTCAGTCAAAACGGGTTATTCTCTAGACACAACCCCAAAAAGTCAAATTTATAAATTCCATTGAGTCTGTTCTAATCAAGGGCTATGAAGTGTGGACTTGAAAAAACCATGATAGGCAGGAACAGCATGAGCAAGCTTTTACTTTCTTGGTCAGTAGACTGGTAGTTCCAATTCAGCAAATAAAGCATCAACGTCTTTTTTTTCACTTTGTTCCATTGCCTTCTGCACTTGCTCTCGAGGCAAGTGCGGTGCAAACAATCCGATAAAATCATAGATATATCCTCTCAGAAATTTATCTTTTCTGAGCCCAATATAGGTTGTACTTTTACCAAATAGATGACTAGCGTCAATAGCGACCAAATCACTGTCAATTGCTTCATCGTATGCCATTCTAGCGATAATTCCGACACCCAGATTTAATCGCACATAAGTTTTGATAACATCTGCGTCGACTGCGGTTAAAACAACTTTCGGGTGTAAATGATTTTGAGCGAATGCTTCATCCAGGTTGGAGCGACCAGTAAACCCGTAGACATAGGTCACAATCGGATATTCAGCAACATCCTGCAGTGAAATACGATCAATTGATTGCAATGGATGATTTTTCGGAACCAGGATACAACGATTCCAGTCATAACAAGGCAACATCGTCAAATTTTCAAATGCTTCCAGCCCCTCTGTTGCAATAGCCATATCTGCCATTCCTCTCGAGGCCAGATCAGCAATTTGTAACGGTGTCCCCTGATGCAGACTAAACCGGACATCTGGATAAAGACCCTTAAACTTCTGGATCATTTTGGGAAGTTGATACCTGGCTTGAGTATGTGTCGTGGCAATTGATAATTCACCACGTTTATTATCATTAAACTCATCAGCCAGGTTACGGATATTTTCGACCTTGCTTAAAATATCACCTGCCAACTCAATAATGGCCTTCCCTGCAGGTGTAATTTCAGTCAGATGTTTTCCATTCCGCACAAAAATTGGAAATCCTAACTCATCTTCCAATAAACGAATCTGTTTACTGATACCTGGTTGTGAAGTAAACAAACTATCAGCAGTCGCAGTGACATTCAGATTATTTCTGGACACCTCCCAGATATAGCGTAATTGTTGTAATTTCAAAACCTTATCTCTCAGACCATCGTTAGGCCGATCTTTTTATTCTTTTTTGATATAACAGTAGTTATATTTATTACTTTTTATTCTAAGCTGATTATTATAAATTATCCGCTCTTTTTATCAATGAAAACACAATGGAATATTCTTACATACTTGCAGGAGGATTTGTTGGTCTAGTGATCGGATTAACCGGTGTTGGAGGCGGATCACTCATGACTCCTATTTTGATCATTGTATTTGGAATTAGCCCTATCATTGCGGTTGGAACAGACTTACTCTATGCCTCAATCACAAAAATGAGCGGGGTGTTTTTTCATCATAAGAAACACAATGTCAATTGGGGGATTGTCGGAACACTGAGTTTAGGCAGTCTACCATCCTGCATCACGACTCTTTATTTGATGCACAATTATAACATTAGCATGACTGGTTATAACGTTTTAATATCAAAAACTCTAAGCGTCATGTTGATACTGACCGCTATTGTCATTTTGTTTAAAACACAAATCAATCAATTCAGGCATCGTTTGCTTCCAGCTCTTGAAAATAATCGGGAAACAAGGAGGTACAGAACGGTCATCACTGTATTGTGTGGTGTATTTCTTGGCTGTGTTGTCTCAATTTCATCTGTAGGAGCCGGCGCTATTGGAACCGCTTTATTATTTCTACTTTATCCAGGATTATCGGCCATTAAAATTATTGGCACTGACTTAGCACATGCGGTACCATTAACAGCTGTAGCAGGTCTGGGTCATTTTTCGAACAACCATGTCAGTCTTCCATTATTGAGTGGACTTCTCTTGGGCGGAATACCTATGGTCTATATCGGTTCGCAAATTGGAAGAAAACTGTCGGACCAGACTCTGAGAAATATTGTTGCTACCATGCTGTTTGCATTGGGTTTAAAGCTTGCTTTTTATTAAATAGTAATAATGAATTGCGGGTTTGACAACACTGTACCAACTCCCTTTTATATTTTGCTGTTCACCCCAAAAATTTGCGTCCTGTCTTCAAATCAGTAAAGAGATAGTATCTCAAACTAATTAAAATGACAGCTTCAAATTATTGGTATAATTTTCACTACACTTTTATTTATAAAGAGAACGGAATAAAAGAATCATGACTTTTGTCGTTACAGAAAACTGTATAAAATGTAAATATACTGACTGCGTAGATGTCTGTCCTGTAGATTGCTTTCATGAAGGGCCGGACATGCTCGTTATTGATCCTGACGAGTGTATTGATTGCAGTTTATGTGAGCCAGAATGTCCGGCAGAGGCTATCTTTGCTGAAGACGAGGTTCCTGAGTCACAAATTGACTTTATTGAAATTAATGCGGAACTAACCAAAGAATGGCCTGTCCTGACTGAGCCGAAGGATCCACCAGAAGATGCAGATGACTGGAAAGACAAGCCAAATAAAAGGGAATTGATTAATCTGTAATGGGTTTAATCCGCAATAAAAAAGTCGGCTAAAGCCGACTTTTTTATATGTATAACTTTTAATCAGTTTTTAAACACATTAACTTTCTTCACGGTCAACCAGCTCTACATAAGCCATCGGGGCTGAATCTCCAGGCCTGACACCGCATTTCATAATTCTCAGGTATCCACCTGGTCGTTCCTTATATCGTGGACCAAGCGTTGTAAATAATTTAGTAACAATTGCTCGATTTCTCAATCTTGAAAATACCAAACGACGTTTTGCAACAGTATCATCTTTTGCAATCGTTATCATTGGTTCAGCAAAGCGCCGAAGTTCCTTTGCTTTTGGCAAGGTTGTTTTAATAACCTCGTGTTCAAACAATGAGGCCATCATATTCCTGAACATCGCATTGCGATGACTGCTGTTTCTACCGAGTTGTTTACCCGCTTTTCTGTGTCGCATTTTGTCAGTAACCTGGTTCTTGAATTCTTTAATTAAAGGATTAACTGTTTAATTGGCTGGAGGTGGCCAATTTTCCAAACGCATACCGAGCGACAAACCCTTTTGGCCCAGTACATCTTTTATTTCTGTGAGAGATTTTTTTCCAAGATTTGGAGTTTTTAATAATTCAACTTCAGTTTTTTGAATCAAGTCACCGATATACAGAACATTTTCCGCTTTCAAACAATTCGCTGAACGCACAGTTAATTCCAGATCATCAACTGGTTGCAGCAGGATTGGATCGATATCCGGTTCTTTTGATACTGAATCTGATTTAGATTCTTCGCTCTCGGTTAAGTCGACAAATACACTAAGCTGATTAAATATGGCCTTGGCAGCTGATTTAATTGCATCTTCAGGGTCAACTGACCCATCAGTTTCAATTGTGAGTATGAGTTTATCCAGATCTGTACGCTGGTCAACACGCGCTGATTCAACAGTATAAGAAACACGTTTGATCGGGCTGAAACTGGCGTCAAGCTTTAAATCATCAACATTGGCATCATCATCATTCTCTCTTGTTGAGACGGGTTGATAACCAACTCCTCGTTTAACCTTGACTTGCATGTCCAGGGAGCCACCAGATGAAAGATTGGCTATAACCATGTCAGGGTTGAATATTTCAACATCATGTGATGTCTCAAAATCACCGGCAATGACAGGACCAGTAGATGTTTTTTTAAGCTCCAGAGTTGCCTCATCACGATCAAACAGGTTGATTGATAAGTTCTTTAGATTAAGCAAAATATCAATAATATCCTCTTGTACACCTTCAAGAGTCATATATTGATGAACAACACCTTTTATATTGACATTCGTAACTGCGCAACCAGGGATTGATGACAATAATGTTCTTCTTAATGCATTTCCCATGGTATGGCCAAAGCCTTTTTCCATAGGTTCAATAAAAATTTTAGATACATTCGTATTGACACGTTCTATTGAGCTAACTTTTGGTTTAAGCATGTTTGCTAAAAAGCTCTGCATCATCGACTCACTCTGTATTATAGGTTTGAAGTGTATAAACTAAAACTAGGACGATACTATTTGGAGTATAATTCAACGACCAGCTGTTCGTTAATATCGCTGCTTAGATCAGCTCTTTCCGGAATATCTCTGAATACACCTGACATTTTATCTGCATTAACATCAACCCAATCCGGCAAACCGTATTGTTCAGCTAATGAAAGTGACTGTTTGATTCGATCCTGGCTTTTGGATTTTTCTCTAATTTCAATCACGTCACCAGGCTTAACCTGATAAGACGGAATATTAGTGATCTGGCCATTGACGACTATAGATTTATGACTGACAAGCTGTCTGGATTCTGCTCTGGTTGAACCAAATCCCATGCGATAAACAACATTATCCAATCTGCATTCCAATAAAAAAAGCAGGTTTTCGCCTGTGGACCCTTTTTTTCGCGCAGCAGTTTTATAGTAATTTCTAAATTGACGTTCCAGAATTCCGTAAATTCTTCTTAACTGCTGCTTAGCTCGTAACTGTTTGGAATAATCAGATAATCTAGCGCGTCTTTGACCTTGTATTCCAGGTGGTTGATCAAGTTTACACTTTGTATCAAGAGGTCTTACCCGGGATTTAAGGAAAAGATCTGTCCCCTCGCGTCTGGATAATTTACATTTAGGGCCGATATACCGTGCCATAACTACTCCTTAAACTCTTCTCTTTTTTGGGGGACGGCAACCGTTATGCGGAATCGGTGTTGCGTCTTTTATTTCACCAATCTTGAATCCCAGATTGTGTAAAGAGCGTACAGCAGATTCACGACCAGGACCTGGTCCTTTAATCACGACATCAAGGTTCTGTACGCCATATTCTTTTGCAGCTTCTCCAGCTCTTTCGGCAGCAACCTGTGCAGCAAAAGGTGTACTTTTTCTGGATCTACGAAAACCTGAACCACCGGATGTCGCCCAAGTGAGCGTATTCCCCTTGCGGTCCGTAATGGTTACAATGGTGTTATTAAAAGATGCATGGATATGTGCGACGCCATCACCTACATCTTTACGTATCTTCTTTTTACTTCGACTACCAACTGCCACAGTTTAACAACCTCAAATATTCAATATTATTTACGTATCGGTTTTCTAGGACCTTTCCGAGTACGTGCATTCGTTTTTGTCCTTTGACCGCGTAAAGGCAAACCGCGTCTATGCCGCATACCTCTATAACAACCCAAATCCATTAATCGTTTGATATTCATGGAAACCTGCCTGCGCAGATCACCTTCGACTTCAAATTCAGCTACAGCTGTACGTAATCTTTCTATCTGATCTTCTGACAAATCTTTAACAGAAGTAGCGATATCGACATCACATGTCGCACAAATCTTGTAAGCAGTAGGACGACCAATACCGAAGATAGAGGTCAGTGCAATTCCAACATGTTTATTTGACGGAATATTAACACCGGCTATTCGTGCCATACTTTATACCCTAAAATTGATTAATTATCCTTGACGCTGTTTATGACGACCATCTTTACAGATAACTCTGACAACGCGTTTACGTTTTATAACTTTACAGTTTCTACAAATCTTTTTGACCGAAGCTCGTACTTTCATAATACTATCCAGTGATTAACGGGTTAAACCGCCTTCTCGGCTACCTTGCTTCAGGTTTGCCTTTTTTAATAAACCATCGTATTGCTGAGACATCATCAATGATTGTACCTGCCCGATAAAATCCATCACAACGACAACAATAATTAACAAGGAAGTACCTCCAAAATAAAATGGTACGTTCCAATATAAAATTAAAAATTCAGGGAGTAAACAGACAACAGTTAAATAAATAGCGCCTGCCAGTGTCAATCTGGACATTACCGTATCAAGATAACTGACAGTTTGTTCACCAGGGCGAATCCCAGGCACATACGCGCCTGATTTTTTCAGGTTATCTGCTAATTCTTTTGGATCAAACACCATCGCCGTATAAAAGAATGCAAAAAAGATAATACCTGTGGCATATAATCCTACATACAGCGGTTGACCTGGAGAAATCATCGAAGACAATTCCTGCATCCATCGCATACCATCTGCATTACCAAACCAACCTGCTATTGTTGCAGGAAATAGAATAATACTGGATGCAAATATAGGTGGAATCACTCCTGCCATGTTAAATTTTAATGGTAAGAAGCTCTTTTGTCCTCCATATACCCGACGACCTACCTGTCGTTTTGGATAGAATATGGGAATTCGGCGTTGCGCACGCTCGACATAAACCACAAATGCGGTGACTAAAATTGATAACAACAATATACCCAATATAGTCCCTGAACTCATTTCACCGGTGCTCACCAGTTCGAGGGTACCACCCACTGCCGATGGCAAACCAGCAACGATTCCGGCGAAAATAATCATTGATATGCCATTACCAACACCACGCTCTGTTACCTGCTCGCCCAACCACATCAGAAACAAGGTACCTGACACCAATGTAATTGCCGTAATAACAATGAACTGTACACCTGGACTGATTACAACAGGTAATCCACCTGCGGTTTGCTTTTGAAGAGCGATACTAACACCAACTGCCTGTACTGACGCCAGTAAAACTGTACAGTAACGGGTATACTGATTGATTTTCCGGGTTCCCCTCTCACCTTCTTTTTTTAACTGCTTCAATTGCGGAATTGAGTAACTGACTAACTGCATAATAATTGATGCAGAAATATACGGCATGATACCCAGTGCGAAGATACTGAAACGACCAAGTGCACCGCCTGAGAACATATTAAACATTTCCAGTATAGAACCACGCTGTTGCTCGAACAAAACATTCAAGACTTGGGGATCGATGCCCGGTACCGGAATATGGGTGCCAAGTCGATAGACAAACAATGCTCCCAAAAGAAACAGTAAACGATGTCTCAGTTCAGCTAGACGACCCAGATTGTCAGTTACATTTGCTTTAGTAGAGCTCACTACAATTAGGCCTCTACCTTCCCGCCGACAGATTCAATGATCTTAATTGCGCCTTTGGTTGCTTTTAAACCTTTTAAGACGACTGATTCCTTTAATTCACCAGATTGGATAATTTTGACCTGTTTGGCTTGTTGTGCAATCACTCCATGTTTTTTCAAAACATCGATATCGATTGGATTGAGCTCTGCCAATGGTGCAAGCTCACTGAGTCTGACCTCTGCATAATATGGTTTTTTTCTTGATGTAAAACCAAACTTAGGCAACCGGCGCTGTATAGGCATCTGCCCACCTTCAAAACCAACTTTATGATAACCGCCTGAACGTGACTTTTGACCTTTATGTCCAGTACCGCAGGTTTTGCCGAGTGTACTACCGATTCCTCTTCCTACACGTTTTGCAGGTTTTTTGGAACCTGGAGCAGGCTTAATTGAGTTTAAAAACACTTTAGACCTCCTCGACTTTCAATAGATATGAAATTTTATTGATCATGCCACGATTCTCCGGCGTGTCATTAACAACAATTGTCTTGTTGAGTTTGAATTTACCTAAACCTTCAAGACACATTTTATGCTTTTTTAAACGCCTGTTAATGCTCTTGATCTGGGTAACTTGCAATTGTTTATTTGCCATCTGTTTGACTCTTAGAGTATTTCTTCGACTCGTTTACCGCGTTTAGCAGCAATATATTTTGCATCGTGCATTGTTGCCAGAGCATCAATTGTTGCTCTTACGACATTGATCGGGTTATTGGTTCCGACACATTTAGCAAGTACATTGTGAACACCAACGACTTCAAACACGTCACGCATTGCGCCACCAGCGATAATTCCTGTACCGGCTGACGCTGGCTGCATATAGACTTTAGCTGCACCAAGTTCGTGCATAATAGGATATTGCAGAGTCTCATCTTTAAGCCTGACACGTTTCATATTTCTGCGTGCCTGTTCCATGGCTTTTTGAATTGCAATCGGGACCTCTCTGGCTTTTCCCAAGCCAAAGCCGACTCGACCTTCACCGTCTCCTACAACGGTCAATGCTGAAAAACCGAATTGTCGGCCTCCTTTGACGACTTTGGAGACTCGTCTGACTGTAACCAGTTTTTCTTGAAGTTCAGTGTTGTCTTTGGCGGAATTGTTGGTACTCATAATAACCTTCTAAAACTGTAAACCGTTTTCACGTGCTGCTGATGCCAGAGCTGCGACGCGACCATGATACTTATATCCTGATCGGTCAAAAGCAACTTCTTTTATCCCTATCGCAGCAGCTTTTTCAGCAATGGCTTTACCAATCACTGATGCTGCTTCCTGATTGCTGGTAGAATTCAAATTATCCCGGATCGCTTTTTCTACAGTAGAGACGGCTGCCAGTACTTTTGCACCATCCGCTGTTGTGATCTGGGCATAAATATGCTGAGGAGTGCGATGAACAGTTAACCTGTCTTTACCTATAATAGCGATATGTGATCGAGTTTTCCGGGCTCTGCGGAGCCTTGCTGATTTTTTATTCATG
>JAHZJL010000278.1 GCA_022600935.1 Gammaproteobacteria bacterium | reverse complement strand
TTGAAGCCGGTGAGCACCGCAGGCAGGCAGCGGATCAGGGCTTGCGCTGTTTGAGCGCAGCGAGTTCGCAAGACCCCGCTGAATGTCGAGGAGCGCAACGCACCCGCAGGGCGACGGATGGGGCGGCCTTTTCTTTGGTTCATTTCTTTTGGCCGCGCAAAAGAAATGAACTCGCAGCAGTCAATCACGCCAATTTAAAAACCAATGTCAATTCTGCTGCGAAACCTCCCCAGATGCCTGTTCCCTTTTAATTTCCCATCTTAAACAGGTTCATCAAACAGTTATCAGGTAGTCAGTTTACTCCAGCCCTTTCATAAACAACGGGATGCCGTTTTACCGGCATTATGTCAGCCTCAGGTAATCACACTCGGTTCGGAACACCCAGTTAGCTGTTTGATCTGACATAATGTTTCGGCGATTTCAATCAATTCCGCCAATACTTGTTGCGGATCGAGCTGGTGTTTTGATGAATTGGGTTCGTATTGTTCGAGATAAATGCGTAGCGTAGCTCCTTCCGTGCCTGTCCCTGAGAGCCTGAAAATGATTCTTGAATCGTTTTCGAAAATCACCCGCACACCTTGATGCTCACTGATACTGCCATCAACAGGATCGAGATAACTGAATTCATCGGCAGTGGCAACGGTATAGTCGTTGAAGGTTTGTCCAGGCAACTCTGGCAATCTGTCAATCAATGCATTAAACAAGTTGTCGGCGATGCCACTATCGACGGCTTCATAATCATGTCTTGAATAATAATCTCTGCCATAAGTCCGCCAGTGTTCCTCAACAATGGTCTTAACTGGTTTTTTCTGTGCCGCAAGGATATTCAACCAGAACAGAACTGCCCACAAGCCGTCTTTTTCACGCACGTGGTTGGAACCGCTGCCAAAACTCTCCTCACCGCATAAAGTAATCTTTCCGGCATCGAGAAGATTACCAAAAAATTTCCAACCCGTCGGCGTTTCATAACATTCGACTCCCAAAGCTTTAGCGACCCGGTCAACTGCACGACTGGTCGGCATCGATCGTGCTACGCCGGAAATACCTTGTTGATAACCCGGAATGTATTGCGCGTTGGCTGCCAGTATCGCAAGACTGTCACTAGGGTTGACATAGGCTTGCCTGCCGACGATCATGTTTCGATCACCATCACCATCAGATGCTGCACCCAGCGTTGGTGCCTGGTCCTGCAACATCATCTCAGCCAGTTCTCTGGCATGAACCAGATTAGGGTCGGGATGACACCCGCCAAAATCCTCTTGAGGAGTGGCGCGCATAACCGATTCTTCGCTGGCCCCAAGTTGCTTAACCAGAATCGTGCTGGCATACGGGCCTGTAACTGCATTCATGGCGTCAAAGCGGAAAGTCAAACTGCCATCCTGAATAGCTTGACTGATTGCTGAAAAGTCAAACAGCGATGCCATTAATTCTGCATAATCAGTGACTGAATCAATCACTTCAACTTGCATCTCACCAAGCTGCTGATGACCGGTCTGGTCAATATCGACATCCGCATGGTCGAGTATCTTGTACTGATTGATTTCAAGACTGCGTTGATAAAATGCGTTGGTATATTTCTCAGGCGCCGGTCCGCCATTCGAGATATTGTATTTGATCCCGAAATCGGCATTCGGACCACCGGGGTTATGACTGGCAGACAACACCAGACCACCCATTGCCTGATACTTTCGAATCACATGTGATGCAGCAGGTGTTGAAAAAATGCCGTTTTGCCCGACCAGCACACGTTTTATCCCGTTTGCTGCGGCCATTTTCAGGATTATCTGGATGGCTTGCTTATTGTAAAACCGGCCATCACCGCCAACAACCAGTGTCTGTCCACTCAATCCTGGTCCTGATTGATCAGCTTGAAGGGTATCGAAAATCGATTGTACAAAATTCTCAAGATAATGATTTTTCTGAAAAACATGGACTTTTTTTCTCAACCCGGATGTACCGGGTTTCTGGTCAGAAAATGGTGAACTGTCAATAGTAAGAATATTCATAAAGATTGTTATTTAAGAGATTGAATTAAAATGATGAGTGGATATATAGTTTGCAGATATAGTATGATAAGCAGCTGACATGGGTGTACGACACATATTATTCTACAGATTCTGTTTTATCGCTATTCTGTTTTGGACCTACCCTGGATGGTCTCTGCAAAACCAAATCTGGATATATGTCGATACAGAACAACAGATTCTTACAGTGTATGACGGCGAAACTCCAAAAGACAGTTTCAAAAATATTGCTATTGGACAAGCCGGTACAACTTTACACAAACGGCAAGGTGATGACAAAACCCAACTGGGCCGTTACCGAATAACCTGGGTGAATCACAAAAGCAGGTTCAGAACGTTTTACGGTATCAACTATCCGAATATCGAAGACGCTAAACGTGCTTTGGCAGATGGCAAGATAACACAATCAACCGCAGACAAAATAATCAATGCCCATCTGCAACACCATACACCTTCGCAATATACTGGGCTGGGTGGCATGCTTGGTATTCATGGTCTAGGCCGGGCCGATCCTGATATACACAAGCGAGTAAACTGGACGCATGGCTGTATTGCTTTGACTAACGAGCAAATTGACAGACTCGGGAAATGGGTCTCGATAGGTACAGTTGTATTAATACAGTAATCAACCATGTGTTTTATTTTTTGTACAGGTAAAGTTAGGGAGTTTTTGGATGAAAAATCGAATTTTTGCTTATATCGCGATGAGTCTGCTGGTGGTTTTAAGCGCTGGTTGTGCATCGACCTCTGATGTCGACGCATTGAAAAGTGATATTGCACAATTACAGGCAGATTTAAAATCAACAGATAAAAAGGCACAGGAAGCCATGGACTCAGTCCAGGAAGCCAGCGCCGCCGCTCAACGCGCTGAATCCAGTGCCAATGCAGCTGCAGCTGCAGCCAAGGAAGCCGAGCAGGCATCCTGGGCAACCAGCGAAAAACTGGACCGTATGTTTAAACGCTCCATGATGAAATAAGTCACACCAGACAGGGTTTAACGAAATTCTCTACAGGAACTCTGTGATCAGCGCCCGCAATTCTCGATGACTGAAACAGCGTTGAGATTTGCGGGTCTATGTTTTGATAATGCTACAGTGAGACTCTCAATCCTCTAAAGCAACACCTATCGCAACAGGAACACCGGTTTTTTCTGAAATTGCTGTTTTGAGTTGCTCAGTATCCAACGTTACAGTTAACTCCGCTATTTTTTCGTCAATCAACATCTCAGCCTGGGTTTGAAGCCAGCTGGAATCCACATCTTCCTCTTCCAGTGGCGGATGGACTTCGATATACAATGTATCGGCAAACCATCCAACCTTGACAGGATGATTAACCAGTTGCACCTGAGTTCCTATGTTGACTTTGGGAAACAGGGTTTCAATATCAGACGGATACATGCGTACACACCCATGAGTCACTCGCATTCCGATACCCAGAGGTTTATTGGTACTGTGAATAAGATAACCTGGAAGATTGAGGCGCATGGCATAGTTACCCAGAGGATTATCAGGTCCTGAAGGGACTACATCGGGTAATGGGTCACCGTCTGCAGCATGTTCCTGCTTGATCGATTCCGGTGGTCGCCATGATGGGTTCAGGGTTTTTTCGATTATTCTGGCTTTACCCAGTGGCGTCTGCCAATCCATGCGACCAATACTGACAGGAAATGTTTCGACGCTGTGCGGTTGATGATCCAGTCTGGAAAAATAATACATGCGCATTTCGGGAATATTCAGAACAATACCCTGGCGCTTGACATCAGGCAAGATATACCGGGTTGGCAACACAATTTTGGTTCTGTCCCCCGGTATCCAGCGATCGACACCTGGATTACTGATGGTTATCTCTTTCTGACCGATATTGTGCAACTTGGCGACATCCAGCAAAGTATCTTCTTTGCGGGTGTGCACAACTGTCAATGACCCGATTAAATCAGTATCTTGCGGAGGCAGAGTATACAGTGCGGTAAAACCTGGTAAACAATACACTGCAATGCACAACACCCAGATCAGACGCCGATATCCAGTAACAAGATTAAACTGTGTCATAGTTGGCTATTCCAGTTTTAAAACGAATACAGCACCAGTCTTGATAAGACTTAAAGAAGCTGAATCACTTATTTGACCACGCGCAGATTCGGACGTTTCGGCTTGGTGATTGTAGGTGAGGGTGTTGGGGATTTAGGCGGCGCCGGATCGTCTCCACCAGAATGACTTGACTCAAAAACCATGCCCTGGCCGTTTTCCTTGGCGTAGATACCAAGAACCGATTCAACCATGAAACTGACATGCATCGGAGTCCCACCGAATCTGGCATTAAATTCGATGTAATCGTTGCCCAGGTTCAGTTGCTGGACGGCATCGCTATGAATGTTAAGAATTATTTTGCCATCATTGACATGTTGCGACGGAACATTACTGGATTCATGTTCAGCGTCTACAAGAATATATGCAGTCCAATGATTATCGGCTATCCATTCATAGATGCCACGAATTAAATAGGGCTTCATTGAACTCATGTCGGGTTACTTTCTTGAGCTTTGATCTACCAGGTCACGGTCTTCATCAGTTAAGCTGTCCTGAAACGATTCGCGCTTGAACATCCTGTCGCAATAAGCCGTGATTGAATCAGTTTTTTTGGTTGGCAAAGATACTCCAAGATACGGTAGTCTCCACAATAATGGCGCCAGTGAACAATCAATCATAGAGAATTCCTGGCTCAGAAAAAATGGAAAATCCTGAAATAACGATTCTGCTTCAACAATGCTTTCACGCAGTGCTTTCCGTGCTGCCTGCGCCTGACGCTCTGATGCTTCAGTAATTTTGGTATACAGCGAATACCAGTCTGTTTCTATCTGATAAGCTGCCATCCTTGCACGAGCCCTGGATACCGGGTCCATAGGATACAAAGGAGGATGTGGATAGCGTTCGTCCAGATACTCCATGATAATCTTGGAATTTTTCAGCACAAGATCCCGGTCTACCAGTGTGGGGGTTGATGCTTCAGGATTTTCTTCTAATAATGCTGCTGGCGGATTATCAGGATTGATATACCTTATT
>JAHZJL010000032.1 GCA_022600935.1 Gammaproteobacteria bacterium | reverse complement strand
TCATTCCGTGGAGCAGCAGTTGGTGGAGATCTGGCAGGCGGTATTGAAACAGCAGCGCATTGGTATCCATGACAACTATTTCGAGCTCGGTGGGGATTCCATTCTCAGTATTCAGATCGTTGCTAGAGCCAGACAAGCAGGAATTGATTTCGATCTGAAACAGTTGTTTGGCGCACAAACGATTGCCGCTCTGGCGCAAACTGCCAAAGCAGCCAGGCGTATTTCTGCTGAACAAGGACTGGTCAGTGGCCACCTTCCATGTACAGCAATCCAGCATTACTTTTTCACTGAAATCAAACACGATGCCCACCACTTTAACCAGTCAGTGTTGCTGGAAGTCGCGCCGGGGATTAATGCCAATGTTTTACAGATGGCGTTGACCCGGCTCATCGATCATCACGATGTATTGAGATTGCAGGTTGTACAAAAAGACCCTGTCCAGCTTGAGATTGGCAAACACCTGGACCTGTACGGCATTTTCCTGATCAGCCATTTCAAACAACCACAGGAAATTACTGAGCAGGCCCGGGCATTACAGGCTTCTATGGAATTGATCAATGCTCCATTGTTGCGTGTCATGTTGTTTCAAGACACTGAACAGTCAATCAACGATCGATTGTTGCTGGTTATGCATCATCTGCTTGTTGATGGTGTGTCATGGCGATTGTTACTCGAAGACCTGGAACAATTATATCGGCAGATTCAAAACAACCAGCATCCAGGCCTGCCTCAGAAAACCACTTCATATGTGGAATGGGCAACCAGACTTGACAGTTTTGCCCGAAGTGACGCACTGAAGGACGATATCGTTTACTGGCAATGTTATTGTCAGTATGAGTTTGGGCAATTGCCTGTTGATAAGGTCGTTGGACAGACGATCTCTTTGAATGACACCACTACATTACAACTGGAGCTGGATCAAGAAGTCACTTCAGCGTTAATGCAAACCCCGGTGCGATTGCAATCCAGCGTCGAAACAGTGTTGTTAGCAGCATTGCTGGACACTGTGTGGCTCTGGACAGGTAAGCAAAACCTGTCGATTGAACTGGAAGGTCATGGGCGAAACAGCTTGTTTGATGATCTCGATGTGTCAAGAACAGTGGGCTGGTTTACAACACTGTATCCACTGGCTTTACTGGCATCGCATGACACAGCACTGGACGCTGTCAGCACAGCATTGCGCGAATTACCCAGACAAGGTCTGAGTTATGGTTTATTGCGCTATCAATCAGATCATAGCGAATTACAGCAGCAGTTAAAGTCAGCTGAACATCGCAACAGCGCGATTCGTTTTAATTATCTGGGACGTTTTGAAGCAGCCCGGTCCGATTCTTTATTTATCGGACAAGCAGCACAACACCGCGGTGAAGAGCGAGCGATCAGTCAGGTCTTTTCGCAGCTTTTGGATATCAATTGCGCCATTCACCAGGACATTTTCACGCTTGAGGTGCGCTACAGCCCTCTTCAGTTCAACAAACAAACCATTCAGCAGCGACTGGACGATTTTAAACAGCAACTGTTGTTGGCGCTGGAGCCACTGATAAACCCGGATAAACCACAATTTACGATGCCGGGGCTAAATGATCAACGCCTGAAAAACATCGTCAGTCGCGGAGTTATCGAGGATATTTTTCCACTCGCGCCATTACAACAAGGCTTGTTGTTTCATAGCGTATTTTCAGAGCAATCAACCAGTTATCTGCAACAAGTCAGCTGGCATTTTCATGGCAATCTGGATCTCGAATGCTGGTGCCAATCCTGGGAGCAACTGATTGAAATGCATCCGGTGTTAAGAACCGGGTTTGACTGGCAAGGCGTACAGCAACCACTGCAAGTAGTGTTTAAACACACAGAATTGATCTGGCAAGACATCGATTACAGTCACGATCAGGACTCCAGCCCTGAGGTACTGATTCAGCATTATCTGCAACAGGATAAAAAAATACAGTTTGACAGCAAGGATATGCCATTACAGCGATTTGCCTGTCTGCGAATCAATCCCAGACATACAGTGTTTGTCTGGAGTTACCATCACCTGTTGCTTGATGGCTGGAGTCTGCCCAAGCTGATTGAAGATATTTTTTCATTGTATGCAGCGAAAATCACCGGAAAATCAGCAAAATTGCCACAGCGCAGACCATTCCGGGATTATATCGACTGGGTGCTCAAGCGTGACATCACTGAAGCTCTGAATTTCTGGCGAAAACAGTTGAATGGATTTCACAGTCCCAACAAGCTGGTCATTGATTCAGGTCAGGAGCCTGATCCTGCACAGCAAATCGATTATCAGCAATTGACAATAATCCTGGATCAATCTGCAACCACTGAACTGGTGAGGTTTGCTCATCAGCAGCGAGTGACTCTGAATGTCGTTTTACAAGCTGTATGGACGGTGTTATTAAGCCGTTATAGTTCCAGCCGCGATATCCTGTTTGGGGCGACCGTATCCGGTAGACCTGTAGATCTGGAACAAGTAGGAGACATGCTGGGGTTATTCATCAACACTATTCCGGTACGTATCAACCTGAATGCAAAGCTGAACTGGGGGCAATTACTGCAATCTCTGATGCAGGGCAGTCTGGAGCGTGAATCTCACTGTCATGTGCAATTGGCTGAATTACAACGCTTGACTGAAGTGCAAGCCGACCAGCGCTTGTTTGATACCTTGTTTATCTTTGAAAATTATCCGCTGTATGAATCTGTCGAGCAACAATCATCCGAGTTGCAGGTGAGGCATTTTCAAGTCGATGAACAAACTGATTTACCGTTGACTCTATTGATAACTCCTGGAAAACAACTGAGCTTGACGATCAGTTATCAACAACACCATTTCCATCAACATCAGATCCAGGAGTTATTGAAGCATTTTCAGATTCTTGCCAGGCAGATGATGACAGCCCCTGACAGTCGGCTCATTAACGCCAGTCTGCTTGAATCAGTTGAACAGCAGCACTTACTGTCGAGCAATGACAATGCGGTTGACCATGACTGTTTGCCAGCTATCACGCTGCATGAACTGGTCAGTCGACAAACAAGGTGCTCACCAGATAATGTCGCTGTGCAGTTTGACCGGCAGCAATTGAGCTACGCACAACTGGAGCAGCAAGCTGATCAACTGGCAATACAGCTTCAAGCTAGGGGTATTGGCTGCGAATCGATTGTCGCTATCTGTATGCCGCGCTGCCCGGAAATGCTGGTCAGCTTGTTGGCAGTGTTAAAAACCGGTGCAGCTTACCTGCCTCTGGACCTGAATCTTCCAGTCAGACGTTTGCAATTCATGGTCGATGATTCAGATGCTCAACTGGTGTTGACTAATGGCCCGCTGGAGTTACAACTTTCAGTACCGATTGAGGATGCCAGTGTGCTATTGCAACATCAGGCCAATCCTCAATCTCTGACTCAATCTAGAGTGTTACCGCACAACCTGGCCTACGTCATTTACACATCAGGGTCTACTGGCAAACCCAAAGCTGTTCAAATCAGCCATCACAATATCGTCAACTTTATGCTGACAATGTCCAAAGCGCCTGGTATTGACACTGATGATCGCTTGCTGGCAGTGACTACACTGGCTTTTGACATTGCAGCATTGGAACTGTTTTTACCATTGACAACAGGTGCCACAGTGGTACTCGCCGATGCCCAACAAAGCGCTGATGGCTATGCCTTGCAAACCCTGTTGCAAGAACATGACATTACCATGATGCAAGCCACACCAGCGAGCTGGAGATTGCTGTTGGCCAGTGGCTGGCAGGGTCATTCGCAATTCAAGGCATTGTGTGGAGGTGAGGCATTACCACCCAGTCTCGCGGAGCAATTGCAGGAACGTGCTGGTCAGGTCTGGAATGTTTATGGTCCGACTGAAACCACAGTCTGGTCGAGTCGTTATCTGCTCAAAAAGTCCGGTCAGGTGTTGCTTGGTGAGGGGTTGGCCAATACCCGTTTGTATGTTGTCGATGAGCAACTCAATCTGGTACCTGACGGATTTCCTGGTGAATTGATGATTGCCGGTGATGGCGTGGCCAGAGGTTATCAAAACCGCTGCGGATTAACGGCTGAGCGTTTTATTCCGGACCCTTTTGCTGAGGACGGCTCACGCATGTATCGCACTGGTGATCAGGTCAGGCGTTATGCCGATGGCAGTGTGGACTATCTGGGGCGTCTGGATTTTCAGGCAAAAATCCGTGGTTATCGTATCGAACTGGGTGAAATAGAAGCGTGTATGGAAGCGCTGAGCGAGGTTGATCAAGCTGTCGTTGTTATTGATCAGTCACGTCAGGATCATCAGCAATTAATGGTTTATTATCGTGGCCAGGAACAGACACCTCAAGCATTACGTGATCATTTATCCGGACACTTGCCGGGTTATATGATTCCCAGTGAATTTATACACGTCGAGCAGTTTGCATTGACTCACTCCGGTAAAGTGGACCGCAAGCGATTACCCAAACCGCAAGTCAACACTCACAGACAAGACATTGCCAAAGCCCGGACTCAAACCCAGAAACAGTTATTGGTAATCTGGCAGCAGGTATTACAGCGTGACTCAATCAGTATCGATGATAATTTTTTCGATCTTGGTGGGCATTCGCTGTTATTGATGCAAGTCTGGAATGTATTGGAGGAACACGATTTGAACGTGCAAACAGTTGATCTGTTTCGCTATCCCACGATTGCCAAACTGGCTGCTTATCTGGACTCGTCTCAATCACATCGTCATCAAGCTTCTGTGCATCGTGCCACGCTCAAAGCTCAGCGGCAAAGAAGCTCCCGGCGCAGAAAAATAAAAACCCGGCAATAGCAACATGACTGAATCCCACAACATGGACAATGAACTGGAGCCAATTGCTATTGTCAGCATGGCTTGCCGATTTCCCAAAGCCGATAACATTCAGGAATTATGGCGGCTGCTGTGCAATGCAGAATCAGGGGTTCACTTTTTCAGCGATCAGGAACTGATTGCTGCCGGTGTGGACCCACAGCATTTGGCTCAACCCAATTATGTCAAGGCCAAAGGCATGATCGAGGGGATTGAGGAATTCGACCCGCAATTGTTTGGTTATACGCCACGCGAAGCCGAATTGATGGATCCGCAGCAACGGGTGTTGCTGGAATGTGCCTGGCAATTACTGGAACGGGCAGCGCTGGACCCGGATCGATTTCAGGGGGATATCGCCACCTATGTCGGGGTAGGCATGAATATCTATCTGCTCAGCAACCTCCTGGCTGATCTCAGCTTGAAAGAATCCAGCGATTTTTACCAGATGCTGATCGGCAGTGACAAGGACTTTGCCGCATCACGCATAGCCTACAAACTCAATTTGACTGGCCCGGCAGTTGCTGTCAACACAGCCTGTTCGACATCGCTGGTTGCAGTTCATTACGCTTGCCAGAGTTTGTGGGATTATCAGAGCGATGCTGCAATAGCTGGTGGCGCGACATTGCTGGTTCCACAAACCGCAGGATATTTGTATCAGCAGGGAGGCATTCCTTCTGCTGATGGACATTGCCGGGCGTTCGATGCTGACGCTGGAGGCACAGTACCTTCCAGTGGCGCAGGGTTGGTATTGCTAAAGCGTCTGGATGATGCATTACGCGATAACGACACCATTTATGCGGTGATCAAGGGTTCGGCTGTTAATAATGACGGTGCTGACAAAGTCGGTTTTACTGCGCCAGGAGTGAACGGTCAGGCCTCGGTTATTGCCGAGGCACTTGTTGTGTCCGGGGTTACTCCTGACAGTATTGACTATATCGAAGCGCATGGTACGGCCACCCCGATGGGTGATCCGATCGAAATTGAAGCACTGAAAATGGCATATTCTGATACACAGAACAGTCAACATTGTGCGCTGGGTTCGGTTAAAACAAACCTGGGTCATATGGATACTGCAGCTGGTATCGCAGGTCTGATCAAAACAGCTCTGGCGTTGCATCATCAGCAGATCCCGGCCTCCCTGCATTTTAAACAGGCCAATCCGGCTATCGATTTTGCTCAAAGCCCTTTTTATGTAAATCAGGAGTTGCGTAACTGGCCTGAAACCACAACTCCTTGCAGAGCCGCAGTCAGTTCATTCGGTATTGGAGGAACCAATGCCCATGTGGTTCTGGAACAAGCACCAAACAGTGACAATCCTGATCAACCTTCGTTGCGACAAATACAGTTGCTGCCGTTGTCAGCCAGATCGCCACAAGCACTCAGACAATTGGCAATATCTATCGTTGAGCAAATAACCAGAGAAGCTGATTCTGTCAATCTTGCTGATCTGGCTTACAGTCTGGCAGTTGGACGCAGGCAGTTACCGGTCAGGGCTTGTGTCAGTGCGGACTCTGTTCAGCGAGCCATACAGTCACTGTCAGATCTTCAAGACATTGTGACATGTGACAATTCACCACAAGTCGCACTGATGTTTCCCGGTCAGGGAGCCCATCAGGTTGGTATGGGGCAGGCCTTGTATGACTCTGAACCAGTCTTCAGGCAACACGTCGATCATTGCTGTGAAATTCTGCATCCATTAATGGACCTGGATCTGAGAGAGATAATATTTGCTGATGAGGGTGCCCGGTCAGAGGCGCAGAATCAGCTCAACAATACATTAATCACCCAGCCAGCATTATTCGTTATCGAGTATGCGCTGGCTCAATTGCTGATGTCGTGGAATATCAAACCTGTCGCGATGATTGGCCATAGTCTGGGTGAATATGTGGCAGCTTGTCTGGCTGGAATTTTCAGTGTGGACAATGCCTTGCAGCTTGTTGTAGAGCGGGCAGGATTAATGCAGTCAACACCTCAAGGGGCAATGCTTGCTGTCACTGCAACTCAGGAGCAGTGTCAGCAATGGGTAACAGAAGACGTTGCGTTGGCTGCGGTGAATTCAGCCAGTCAATGTGTACTGAGCGGACCACAGGAAGCGATAGATGAAATTGCTGAGCAATTGAGCCGGGAATCTATTCCGTCTCGGCAACTTAACGTTGAGCATGGATTTCATTCACCGTTAATGCAGACAGCTGCGAGTGAATTTGCAAATGTCATTTGTCAATATACAGCCCATTCTGGCAATATTCCATTCATCTCGAATCTGTCCGGTGCCTGGTTTGATGGCAGCGTTGCACCAGCTGATTACTGGCCTCAGCATATGTTACAGACAGTACGATTTACCGATGGTTTGAAGACCTTATGCGCTGAATACGAGGATTTGATCTTGGTGGAAGTTGGGCCTGGTCAGGTATTACGTGGTTTTGCCAGGCCGGTTCTTGCGGCCGGGCAGCAAACTCTGGGAACACTGGACGATACAGATTGTTGTGGACGAAGTGGTTTGCAACAGAGTGTCGCGCAGTTATGGAGTGCCGGTGTTTCTGTGGATTGGGAGCAATATTATCAGAATGAGCAACGCCAGCGTCTGGTTTTACCGACTTACCCGTTTCAACGCCAGCGTTGCTGGGTGAATGCTCGCAGTATTCAAGCTCCAGAAAATCAAACAGCAACAAACAATGAGTCAGCCAAAACCGATTTGAGTCAGTGGTTCTCAACGGTCAACTGGCAGCGTTATCTGGTGAAACCGGCAGTTGAACAGACAGCTGATCATTATTCCCTGATGTTTGTAACCACAAATACCGCAGACGTTTTAGCAGACCAGGAGCAGTCTGCGCTGGTTTTTGCAGGAGACAGTTACCAGCAACCTGGTGCCAATCGTTATCAATTGAACCCGGAGCATGAACACGATTTTCAGAGATTGATCGATGTCTTGAAGCTGACAGAACAACGCAACATTGAGGTATTGTATAGCTGGGGTGGTCTTAACGCAGACTCTTTTGAAGATGCGGTTCAATCCTATCTGGGTTTGCTCAACTTTTGTAAACGTCTGAATTGCTCAGCTTTTCAAACACGATGCCGGATAACAGTGGTCACACGTGGTTTGTTTGAAGTCACTGGTGCTGAATCGAATTTGTCACCCGCTCAGGCTTTGATGCTGGGTCCGGTCAAAGTTGTACCGCAGGAATATCCTCAAATCCGGTGTCGCTTGATTGATTTGCCGATTGATCTGACAGTGCTTCCTGATGTATTGACTGTGGGAGGCGATGAGTCTGTTTTAGCTTGGCGCAACGGATATTACTGGCGACCAGCATTGGAACAGCTGGAGATTGCAGAAATCAGTGGCAGCCAGGATCTGTTAAAAACTGGAGGTTGTTATCTGATCACCGGTGGTCTGGGTGGTGTTGGACTATCTTTGGCAGTCGAACTGGCCAGGCAATACCGTGCCAGACTGGTATTGACGACACACCGCCAATGTCCGGATCAGTCGGCATGGCAATCCTCACAACAGAACCTGGCAGACTCTGAATTTAATGATCTGTTGCCAGACTTGCAAAGCGCAGAAACGAGTCTGATTGAAGAATTGGCGATTGCCGGTCTGGACCAGTATCCAGGTTTAAAAGATACCCTGGAGCGGTTGTGTAGTTTGCATTTGTTGCAGTTTTTTCAAGGTTCAGATATCGAACTTCTCAGTGCTAAGCAATACACAGTCAGGGAAATCAGCGAGACCTTGGGAGTCATCGACAAATTTGACAAATTCCTGTTGTTACTGCTGGAAATCCTGCAGCGCGATCAATTGTTGATTCGTCATGGTGAACAGATTGAATTCAGGTTGACAGAGATACTTGATTGGGAAGAAGAAATCAACAATCTCGAACAAAAAATCAATCACCAATTTCCTGGCTTTAAAGCCTTGCATGAAATGGTCGCGCATTGTGTGGCGCAGTTTGATCAGGCATTGTCGGGACAGATTGAAGCAATCAGCGTGTTATATCCGGATGGTGATCGCAGTCTGATCTCAGAAACAGGTGAAAAAACAGTCGAGCATTCCAATCATCGGGTTTACTACCAGTTGTTGAAACATTTTGTCCAGCGTCTGATCGACGAGTCTGAGCAAACCGTGAGGATTCTGGAAGTCGGTGGCGGCAGCGGAGTGTTGACTGGCATTATCGTTCCCGCATTACAAGGCAAAAATGTCGAATATTATTTTACCGATATCGGCAAATCGTTTGTATTGAGAGTCGAGCAGCAAGCCCGTCAGCAAGGTCTGGATTTCATGCGATTCGCGGTATTCGATATCAGCCGCGATCCAGTCGAGCAAGGTTTCGATTTACATAGTTTCGATCTTGTCTATGGCCTGGATGTGGTTCATGCGACACCGGATATCAGGCAAACACTGACTCAACTCAGTCGCCTGCTGAAACCCGGTGGTGATTTATGTCTGGTCGAGACTCCACCGATTCCGCGCTGGTATGAAATGGTCTGGGGTCTGGCTGAAGGCTGGTGGTATTTCAGTGATTCGGACTTGCGTTCAGGCACAACACCATTGTTATCAGCCGATACCTGGCAGCAAGTCATGTTAGATAGCAGCTTGTTTAGCGATGTTACAGTGTTTCCACAACAGACTGCGGAACGGGAAACAACCGATTGTTGCCTGGTTATGGGTAGAGCACCAGGCGTTAGAAGGACGCAGCCGGTAAATAACCTTTTCAATACATCGAATCAATCCAGTGTCTTCTCGCAACTCAACGAAATACAAGGTTATGGCGCTGAAGTCATGGTATGCACTGCTGACGTTTGTGATGCGACGGCCATGCATACAGTGATTGAGCAGGCAACCAGTCAATTCGGAGCAATCAACGGGGTATTCCATGCCGCGGCCAGCGCTCAGCGAGGTTATATCGATGATCAGGATAAAGCCGCTTCGTTGAACGAAATCAAGCCAAAAGTGCTGGGTACCCAGGTTTTACAGCAGTGTTTGAATGTTGCCGATCTGGATTTTGTGGTGCTGTTTTCATCCATGAATGCCATTACCGGAGGACAGGGAAATATTGCTTATACAGCGGCAAACAGTTATCTCGATGCATTTGCACATGCCAGCCGTCATCTTCATTCCACACCGGTGTGTGCGATTGACTGGGATCGCTGGCAAAGTCTCGGTCAGGCTGTCGCTTTCGAACAGCGGGTGGCAGACAATACAGGTGTCAAGTTAAGCGGCGGGATCACTGCGGCAGAAGGGTTTGAAATGATTCGCCGCGCGCTGGCCAGTGGTTATCGGCAATTGCTGATACAAACCGGTGGCAACGAGCAACCTCATGCAGTTGACAGTAACACTCAGGTTGATGAAGAGCAGCAAAGCAGTCATCAACGTCCGCATTTGAGCAGTCAATATAAGGCTCCTCAAACACCAATGCAGGAATTGATCGCCGGAATCTGGTCGGAAGTACTGGGTATTGAGCAACCCGGAATCGATGATGAATTTGCCGCTCTGGGTGGGGATTCACTGATCGCGATCAGGGTTGTTTCGCGTCTGAAGGATACCCTGCAAATGAATCTGGAGGTCAAACTGATATTTGAATGCAACACCATTGCAAGTCTGTCCGGGCGTATCGAGGTGTTGAAGTCGGCTTCAGCTATCAGCAATCCAGCGCCGATTATAGAAGACGATGAAGCTGAATACGAAGGAGGCGTCATTTGAGTACCCTGACAGATTTGTTGCAAGAGCTTGAGCAGCGGGGTGTTCACCTGTATCTGGAGCAGGGTGAATTGCGTTTTAAAGCTCCGAAAGGAGTGATGAACGCAGACTTGATGGCACGTTTGAAATGCAGCAGGACTGAATTGACTTCACTCTTGCAAGATGTCAGTGGTTCCAGTCCGGTTCAGACTGAAACCCTGTCTGGAATATCTGAATCGCAAGTGGCTCCATTGTCGTTTGCCCAGCAGCGTTTATGGTTTCTATACCAGCTGGAAGGCGCGTCCCCTGTTTACAATATTCTTATGGCCAGCCGCTTTCAAGGTGAACTGGATGTTGAGCGATTACGCAATAGTTTTGAGTATTTGATTGCTCGCCATGAAAGTCTGCGTACCTCATTTGCCGAGAACAAGGAAGGGGTTGCGGAACAACATGTTCATCCGCAAGTCCAGCTTGACCTGAAGGTTGAGGATTTTGGCGGCTTCTCGGAACAGCGTAAAGCTGAATTGCTGGAGCAGGCCAAAGATCGAATTGCTGCAACCAGCTTCAATCTGGAAGATTCGCCGTTATCAAGAGTTGTATTGATCCGTTACCATCAACACCAGTGGGTGTTGTTAATGGTCATGCACCATATTATTGGCGATGGCTGGAGCCTGGGGATATTGAGTCGTGAGCTGGCTGAAGTATACCGCTGTCTGTCAGCAGGAAACAAACCTGATTCTGCGCCTCTTCCGGTCCATTACCGCGATTATGCGGTTTGGCAACGACGTCCGCAGCAGTACCAGCGCATCGAACAAGGTATTGAACGTTGGCGACAGTTGATGGACGGTTGCGAATATCAGCTTGACCTGCAGCCGGGACAGGTCCGACCTGCGCAGCGCAGTTATCATGGATCCACGGTTCCGGTAAGCATCGATGCCGGTTTGAGCGCAAAACTCGAGTCCCTGGCTGAAAGCAATGGAATCAGCCTGTTTGTGGTGTTATTAACAGCATATTTTATTCTGTTACAACGTTATAGTGGACGTGCAGATTTTCTGGTTGGAACCCAGGTTGCTAACCGCAATGAAACCGAGCTGGAAGCAATCGCCGGTTTTTTTGTCAATACCATTCCTTTGCGTGCTCAATTAAGTCCTGGTTTGTCTGTGAGTGAATTATTGCAGCAAGTCAACCAATTCAGTCTTACCGCTTTCAACTTGCAATTTGTGCCGTTTGATCGACTGGTCGAAGCCTTGCAACCACAGCGTGATTTCGGCTCGAACCCACTGGTTCAGGTGATGTTATTGTGGCAAAACGCACCGATAAAGCCGATTGAGCTTGATGGCTTGATCATGCAACGCGAACCATTACAGAGCACGGCTGCCAAGTTTGATCTGACTCTGGAATTAGGCCTGGAGCAAGGCTTAGTGCAAGGCGTGTTCGAATACCGAACTGATGTGTTTGATCAATCAGCCATAGAAAAAATGGTGACTCATTACACCGCTTTGCTGGAGCAGATTGCAAGCAACCCTCAACAAGTCATCAGCGAATTAAGCTTATGTGATAAGCGAGTTGTTGAGCCAGACACTCTTGATCAATTACAAGGTCAATTCATAACCGCGCAAAACCTGATCAGTGTTTTTAACAACCAGGTTTTACAAACACCCGATGCCGCTGCTTTAAATGATGGCAGCCAAACTCTGAGTTATCGAGAGTTGTCTGCGCAATCCGATGTCATTGCGAACCGCCTGCTTCAGGCAGATATCAGGCCGGGTTCGATAGTGGCGGTTTGCCTGTCGCGCTCAAATACTTATCTGATCGCCATGTTCGGAATTCTCAAAGCCGGTTGCGGGTATCTGCCGTTGGATCAAAGTCTGCCAGCCGCCCGAATTGAAATGATGCTAAGCGATGCCGGCGTTGCTGCTGTGATCAGTGAACAACCGGTGTATAAAGACTATCTGCATATTCAGTCTGATCAGTTACAACAACAAGTTCAGCCATTGAATGTGCCGGTTCACGCCAGCATGCCGGCTTATGTGATTTATACATCAGGCTCGACCGGCTACCCCAAAGGTGTGGTGATCAATCATCGGTCTGTATTGGGATTGATCGAGTCGTTACACCAGACTGTCTATCAGGAATGTGCTGATACTGTTCCAGTTGCATTAATGGCGTCTTTTTTATTCGATGCATCGGTTCAGCAGATTTTTGCTGCATTGCTGCAAGGTCATTGCCTGCATATTTGTCCGACCGGGACACGCCAGGATGGTGCCGCCTTGCTGAGTTATCTTGCGGATTACAACATCGTTCTCAGTGATTGTACGCCGTCGTTGTTGCAGATTCTCGTTGAAGCCGGATTACCAGACGCCAGGCATTTATCGTTGAAGCATCTGATTGTGGGCGGTGAAGCGTTACCGCCAGGCCTGATTACTGCACTCTCCAACGGCAGTCTGGCTCGGGATATCACTGTTTTCAATGTTTACGGTCCCACTGAATGCAGTGTCGATACAACAATTCATCGAGTCGATTTGTACAAACACTATCGTGGTAATGCGGTCAGTCTTGGCTCTACTCTACTGCATGCACACATTGAAATTGTTGATTGTTACGGTCATCGGCAACCACATGGCTTGAGTGGGGAAATAGTCATCAGTGGCGCTGCATTGGCGCAAGGCTATATTCATCAGCCTGGCTTGACTGCCGAGCGTTTTATTCCGATGACACATGGTCGGAGGTGTTACCGCAGCGGCGATCTGGGTCGTATCACCCAAAATGGTGAACTGGAATTTTTAGGGCGCCTGGATGACCAGATTAAGGTCCGTGGCTACCGCATCGAACTTGGTGAAATTGAAACCCGGCTCAACCAGTGTCCCAACGTAGCTCAGGCAGTTGCACGAATCAATACCGGGCAATCTGCCGAGATTGTTGCATACCTGGTGTTACAAGATGAAATCACTGTCAGTGAGCTACGTGATTATATCGCGCAGCAATTACCCGAATACATGATTCCAGCGCAATTTATTGTACTGGATGCTATGCCATTGAATCGATCCGGTAAAATCGACCGCCAGGCCTTGCCGGATCATTCAGCAGCTCAGCGCTTGCACGACGAACTGGGCGGATCTCCTCAGGGTGCGCGTGAACGTATGCTTGAAGCAGTGTGGTGTGAGGTGTTGAGTGTGGACACAATCGGCAGGGATGATAATTATTTTGCAGCAGGTGGCGACTCGATCAAAGCCTTGCAAATTGTTTCACGACTCCGTCAACGAGGCTGGAAACTGGAAGTTCGCGATTTGTTTACCCGAGCCACAATTCGACATATTGCTTCTCAATTGATTGAGTTGGATAAGGATCTACCTGCAGCAACTGGCAAGCCACAGGGTGAAGTCGCGATGAGCCCTGTTCAGCAGCATTTTTTTGAAAATCACGGCTCTGACTTTCACCATTTTAATCAGGCTTTTTTGTTAAATACAGAAGATGTCGACGAAACGCGGCTGGAACAAGCCTTGAATCGGGTTTGTGCTGTGCATGACGCATTCAGGCTACGTTTTGAATTCAGGGATAACCACTGGATACAGTATTTCACCGAACAGCAGGCGTTAACATTCAAAGTTGTTAGTCAGCCGGATTTGCTGGCTCTGGAACGGCATGCCACAGAAGTCCAGCAATCATTTGATTTGCAACAGGGACCTTTGTTTAAAGTGGTTTATTACAAATTACCGGATAGATGTCATGTGTTGCTGGTCGCTCATCATTTGATTATTGATGCAGTATCGTGGCGAATTGTGATGGAAGACCTCAATGCTGCCTACCATCAAGGGGAAGCGTGGCAGCCACCACTTCAAACGCTGTCCATGAAGGACTGGATGCAACAATGCCAACGTCATTACAGCACAATCGATGAACAGCAGCACAGGTACTGGCAACAATTGCCGGTATCTCCAGACATTGATGAGCAGGGAAAGGCGTATTGTGATCTCGATATCATCAGGATTGAACTCGATGCAAATGCCAGCTCAATATTCCTTACTCGGGCTCATCAAGCGTATTCCACTGAAGTCAATGATTTACTGCTTGCAGCATTATTACTGGCGTATCATCGCTGGACCCGACAGCTGACGTTGACGATTGCTCTTGAAGGCCATGGCCGGGATATACTTGAAGATGCTGATGTCAGTCGCACAGTAGGCTGGTTTACAACCCGGTACCCGGTGCATCTGAAGTATGAATTGAATTCCGATCTGGGATATTTGATTAAACGTGTCAAGGAAACGTTACGTGCTGTTCCGAATAAAGGTTTCGGTTATGGCTTGAGTCGCTATTTGAATCCGAACAGCGATACGCACCGGTATAAAAATCCTGCAATCAGTTTCAATTATCTAGGCCAGTTCGGAGATTTGCAGCAAGGTAAATTTTCCGTTGCTGAGCTTGCAATAGGCGACATGATTTCTCCGCGGGCCAATCCGCCTTATCTGATCGAGTTCGTCGGTAAACACGTAGCGGGTCATTTAAATTTTGAGATTGCCTATGTCAACAAAGTTTACGACAAAAAAAACATCCGGATTTTCGCTCATGGTTTCAAAAGCGCGTTGCTTGAGGTGATAAACCATGCTGCGCATACCGGCAACTACAGTCTGACTCCATCCGATATTGATTACGATGGGTTTGATATCAGTCAACTGGATGATTTTATAGCGCAATTGTAGTCATTAATGATGCACAACGTGCTGCTTAAATAACACTGACCACCTACCAGAAAAACTCAAACTGCTTAACTATGACGATATTATCATGGTTATGCCTGGCGATTAATAAGCTATGAGCGAATATAAAAGCATATGATGTGCCAAATAAACTATAAAAAAACCAAACAATAATTATGCCATTATGTCGATTAATAACGCTTTATATTTTTGATTGGCCATTCTATTGTCAACTATATCTGTAACGAGAAAAATAAATTCTGGATATAAAATTATTTTTTTGATCCTGTCCCTTACAATAGATCTTGGTTTAAGTTATTCGGATTGAAATACAAAGCAGGAATCATGCAAAAACAGCTTGTCCCGTCTCATTTCCTGCTATTTTTTTGAGTGCCATGACTCTGGGTTATTTATTTGATATATAAATCAAAAAACAGGGTTTTAATTTACCTTATAAAGGGTTACTATTAGCAACCCGGCTAATGTTAAAATTTGTCACCATTCAAAAGTTATTTGATCTCGGAAAATCGGCTCAAATAAATCAGGTGGATGATTTTGTGTGTTAAATTGTCGCGTCATGCTCTGGTCCTGGACAGATAATAATTAAACCTTAAGCCAGCTGAGCAGATACCGTATTGACTTCTTGGGATTCGCGCTTTGGCTATCGATAAACAGAATATCGAAAATATATATCCTCTGACGCCTTTACAGGAAGGATTCTTATTCCACTCCCTGTCCCGCCAGGATGATTCCTATATCCAGCAAATTGCCTATCTGCTGAAAGGCCGGTTTAATTACCAGCGTTTTGTGAGTACCTGGAAATTTCTATTTGATCGTCACGCCGTACTGAGAACACTGTTTTCTTATGCCGGAGCGGAACAGCCACTGCAAGTGGTGTTAAAACAACGCTCACCTGAATTTGAAGACGTCGACCTCAGTCAGTTGTCTGCGACTGAACAACTCCAGCGCCGAGAACAACTTAAGTTACGTGACAGAAACCGTGGTTTTCATCTCAATCGCGATTGCTTGATGCGGTTTACCTTGCTCCATCTTGGAGACGATTTAACAGAAGTGATCTGGACTCATCATCATATTATTCTGGATGGATGGTCGCTGGGAATTCTGTTAGCTGAATGCACAGCGTTATATCAATCTATTGATGCTGAGCTGGAACCGGTTACGCCTTTCTCAAACTATGTGAACTGGCTGCAGAAAAAAGATGAGCAGCAGTCTCTGGAATTCTGGCAGCAATACCTTGCTGATTATCGGCATTTCATCAAACTGCCGTATACCGTCCAGAGTCTAAACACGCAAGGACAACGCCAGAGGTACAGCTTCCAGTTACCTGAAGCGTTGTTCAGGGGAATTCGTCAGCTATCCAAACGGCTTGAAATCAGTGTCAACAGTATCCTGCATGGTGTATGGGGAATATTGCTGGCGCAGTACAATTCGGTAGAAGATGTCGTGTTTGGCAGTACTGTGTCCGGACGCCCGGCTGGGATAGAAGGCATTGAGCATATCATTGGATTGTTCATCAATACCATTCCTGTAAGGGTCGGGGTATCGCCGGAACTGACTATCAGTGAATTGCTGACACAGATTCAGCAGCAAGCCATTCTCGCCGAGCCTCATCATTATTCTCCGTTATCCACGATTCAATCTCGGCATCCGTTACAGAATCGCCTGTTAAGTACCCACGTCACTCTGGAGAATTTCCCACTCGATGAGCGCTTCAAGTCACTCGACGCGGATCAACATGCTGAGTTGAACGTGCAAGACATGGAGATAATCGAGCGCACTCATTACAGTCTGGATATCCAGTTTCTGCCAGTGCAATACGGCATGTCAGTGCGGATGGCTTACAGTTCAGAGTATCAGGCTGATATGGGTCAACTCATTGAGCGTCATCTGTATTGCATTATGCAGCAACTGATCGAGAACCCGGAATTGAAGCTTTCGGCAGTGTCAATAACTGACGAACAAACCAGGCGCGATATCATCCGGCAAAGCCAAACAGCTCAGCGACAGTTTACATTTCACTCGCTGCTGCAGCGTTTCCAGGCAGCGGTTTTTGCAGCGCCCGATGCAATAGCCCTGCAATATGGTGATCACTACATCAGTTATGCGCAGCTGGACTGTTATACCGATGCGTTATGCCAACAATTATATACACATGACTTGCACCCGGGAGATTATGTAGGTCTGTGTTTCGAGCGTTCCATTGACATGGTTGTGTCGATTCTGGCTGTCTTGAAAGCGGGCATGGTATATGTGCCAATGGAACCGTCATTGCCACTGCAACGCCTGGAATTTATGGCGCAAGATTCAGCAATCAAATTATTGCTGACCAATGTCGAGGATACGTCTCGACTGCAATCACTCGCAGTTCAAACAGTGTCTGTTTGTGTAGCTGAACTGGATACACTGAGTCAACCAACCCGGTTTCAATGGCAACCAGCTTCAGATAGCCCGGCTTATGTCATCTATACCTCGGGCTCCACAGGACAACCCAAAGGGGTATTGGTCAGTCATGGCAATATGGCCAGGTTGTTTTCCGCGGCTGACACTTTGTTCGAGTTTTCAGACAACGATGTCTGGTGCCTGTTTCACTCCTATGCGTTTGATTTTTCAGTATGGGAGATCTGGGGTGCGTTGGCATACGGAGCGCGATTGGTCATTGTTCCATACTGGATCAGTCGATCACCACAGGATTTTCACGCCTTGCTTGAAGACAGTCAGGTCACGGTGCTCAATCAGACTCCGACTGCTTTCCGGTACTTGATTGATGCCGATCTGCAAAGTGAATCCAGGTTGACAGCATTGCGTTATATCGTGTTCGGAGGCGAAACGCTGGAATTCAAACAACTGGCGCCGTGGTTTCAACGTTATGGCGGCAGTACTGAACTGATCAATATGTACGGGATCACTGAAACCACCGTGCACGTCACCTTTAAACAGGTGACACCGGAGTTGCTTCAAACCCGAACCAGTCTGATTGGCAAGCCGTTGCCTGATCTCAGTGTCTGTATTGTCGACCGTTACGGCCAGTTGACTGCTCCCGGAGTACCGGGCGAGCTGTATGTTGGTGGTGCGGGAGTGTGTCTGGGTTATCTCAATCGTCCTGAGTTATCTGCTCAACGCTTTTTGCGCTTGCCTGGCGTGCAAGATGATGAGCGGTTTTTTTATCGAACCGGCGATTGCGGGCGATATCTGGCCAATGGTGAATTGGAATACCTGGGTCGGCTGGATCAGCAAGTCCAGTTTCACGGCTTCCGGGTTGAACTGGGCGAAATCGAGCAAGCCTTGCTCAGCGACTCCCAAATCGAGCAAGCTGTAGTAATAATGCATGAAAACCAGGATGGTCAGCAGTCTCTGGTGGCATATTACAGTACCAACTCAATGCAACCGCAGCTCACTGATCAACTGCGCTCAGGATTAGCCGGGCAGCTGCCGGGATATATGATTCCAGCGCAATTTGTTCATATTCAGCAATTCCCGTTAACCGGGAATGGAAAAGTAAATCGGCAAGCACTTCCAACGCCTGAAACCTATTTAGAAGCGTCAGCTGTCGAGGTTGAAACTCCTGAACAACAGGTGTTGCTTGAAGCCTGGCAACATGTGTTGCGGCAAAACACTATTGGTATTCAGGATGATTTCTTCGCCCTCGGCGGAGATTCGATTCAAGCCATTCGCGTAGTTTCCCGATTGCGCAAACATGATTACCATATTGAAATCCAGGATGTATTCCAGTTTCCGACCATCGAATCCCTGGCCGTTCAGATCAAACCGGTGACCAAACAGAAAAAAGCACCACACATCAGCGGCCCGATTCATTTGTCTCCGGTGCAGCACTGGTTCTTCGAACAGCAAACCCGGCATGCACATCATTTTAACCAGACTGCTTTGTTGCAAGCAAAAAACGGGAGCTGGCAGATTGCACAGGTCAAAACTGCCTGGAGCCACATTGTTCAGCAACATGCAGCTTTGCGAACCTGCTTTCGGTCTCAACACGATGACATTCAGGCCCACATTGAAGCCTCTGATCAGTTTGAGATCGATGTAGAATGCCTTTCCCTGATGCAAGCGCATGATATTGAAGCAACCATGATCAATCATGCCAGTGATTTACAGCGCCAGTTTGTGTTGTCGCAAGCGCCATTGATCAGATTGGTTGTATATAGATGCCCTGATGCCGACCGGTTGTTGATCATCATACATCACCTGCTGGTTGACGGTGTGTCCTGGCGAATCATACTGGAAGATTTCGCTAATCTGTATGCTTCACTGTGTGCTGGAGAGCTGTTGGATTTACAGGATTGTACTGACAGTTACGGCAACTGGACACAGCACTTACAGGATTATAGTCAACAACCCGCGTTATTGGCCGAACTGCCTTACTGGACAAAGCAGATTTCACATCAGTCTCAGTGCTACTGGCGCGGTGTTGGTTGCGAATATCGTGATGCCCGTACCGAACAATTGCGCTTGACAGTCATAGAAACCCGGCATCTGTTACAACAAGCCAATCATGCGTATAACACCACAACCGAGGACTTGTTACTGGCAGCAATGATGATAGCGCTGGAATCCTGGTCCGGATTGACTCGGGTTGTATTGTTAATGGAAGGGCATGGTCGCGAACCTTTACATGTCCCTGTAGATGTCAACCGCACGGTTGGCTGGTTTACTGCGTTGTATCCGTTTGCTATTGAGAAAGTTGCTGGCCGGGGACTGGGTTATCAGATCAAAGCCATTAAAGAAGGCTTGAGGCGTATACCCAATAAAGGTACGGGTTTTGGTGTTTTACGCTATCTGACTTCAAAATCATTACTATCCGGGCAATCACTGGAATTCAGTCCGGATATGGTATTTAACTATCTGGGCCGTTTTGACGCCCAGGATCAGTCTGGATTGTACCGGGTTTTGCGCAATGATGCCGGAGCCAGCGTCGCCGCACAGGGTCGTAGACCGTGTGCGCTGGAATTCAGCGCCATGGTTATCGAAGATCAGTTCTGTATTGACTGGCGCTATGACAAACAATTGTTTACTACCCATTCCATGCACAGCTTGAGCGATCTTTATCACGCCGCTTTGCAACAGGTGATTGTGCATTGTTTACAACAAACTGCGCCTGTTCTGACTCCTTCAGACCTGACTTATCGGGAATTGGAGCTCGACGAGCTCGATGCCCTACGCTTGAGTCATTCTGATAATATCAGTGAAATCAGTCCATTAACCCCGATGCAACAAGGCATGTGGTATCAAGCTTTACGAGAGCCGCAATCAACTGCCTACCATGAACAGGTCAGCTTTAGCCTGCACGGTGAAATGAACAGTGCGGTTTATCAAAAATCCTGGGATATGCTGGTTGACCGTCATGCCATTTTACGCACTGTATTTAGCGATGACCAGTCCCATGATCCAGTGCAAATTACCTTGAAACAGATCAATGCAACATTCGTGATCGAAGATTGGTCAGAGTGGCCGGATAGTGATACACAACGTCAACTGACACAGCTGCTGGACAGCGATCTGCATACCCGGTTTGATTTGACAGCTAAACCGCCTTTGCGTATCAGGTTGATCAAGCTGGATCATCAGCGTTGGCATTTGCTGTGGAGTTTTCACCATATCATTCTGGATGGCTGGAGTGTTGCTGTATTGATGGATGAAATGGCTCGAATCTATCATGCAATCAGTCAGCAGCGTCTACCACAATTGCCTCTGGTGCCTCGTTTCAGTGACTATCTGCACTGGTTGCAGAAACAGGATACAGAGACCGCTCGGCTCTTCTGGCAAAAGTACAATGAAGGGTATACAGAGCTGGCAACTCTGCCTGATTGCGGCGGCCAGCAGAATGCAACAGCCGCTGAACTGGTTCAATCACTTTCTGCTGATTTAGCGGACAATATCCAGACTGCTGCCAGAGAATACAAGGTTACTGTAAACGTCCTTCTTCAAGCTGCCTGGGGTATCGTACTGGCACGTTATAACGACAGCCAGGATGTGATGTTCGCAACAGTGGTTTCCGGACGCCCCAGTGCTGTTGCCAATATCGAGCAAATGGTGGGTTTGCTGATCAATGCAGTTCCGGTGCGTGTGTGCTTTGATCATTCCGAATCAGTTTCTGCCTTGTTGTCACGATTGCATCAACATAACAGTGCCAGCCAGTCGTTCCAGTATCTGCCAATTGCCGAGACTCAACCCGCTCAAGGCGCACCGGATCATTTGCTGGTCTTCGAAAACTATGGTGTACACAGTCAAGACTCAGGTCAAAGCGAGACGGTTCCACTGGTCACTGAGATTCGATCCCGCGAGCAGACTGATTATGATTTGACCTGGGTGATGAATCCCGGACAACCCTGGAAACTTACATGCTTATATAACAACGGGCGGTACTCAGAGCAATATATCCAACAGGTTGCTGAGCATTTCATGACTGTTTTGCAGGCATTGACTCAGTCAGGGAATCAGAGTGTCGGGGACTTGAAGGTAATCGCTGCTGCCGAGCAATCTCGCTTGACACAACTTGCTTGTGGACTTGTCAACGAACTGCCAAATTGCGGTTTGGCGCAGTTATTCGAGGATACTGTCAGACGTTATCCGGCGCGCACGGCACTGCGAGGAGCGAGTGTCAGCTACAGTTATCAACAATTAAACGATCAGGTTAACCATCTTGCCCGAAGACTGGTTGCTGCTGGCGTTACACCGGGTCAGATCATTGCAGTTGTGCTGCCAAGAGATTGTATGTGTGTCGTCAGTGTGCTGGCAGTCATCAAGACCGGGGCAGCTTATCTGGGTATAGAACAGGATACTCCGGCAATGCGCATCAATCACTTGTGCAAGGATGCCGGTGTTCAGCTGATTATCGGACAAACACAAGAAACCGTCATTTCAACTGAATTGAGTGTATTCGACCCTTATACTGAAAACCTGATCAGCGATCATGATCAAACTCCGTTACCTCAAGTCAACAGTTCGGCAATTGCCTACATTTCCTATACTTCCGGATCGACTGGCGAACCTAAAGGCGTATGTGTCAGTCAGCGCAACGTCATTCGCCTGGTCAAACACTGTAATTATCTTGATATTCAGGAAAGCGACACATTTTTGCAGTTTGCGCCATTGCCGTTTGATGCCTCGACACTGGAAATCTGGGCACCGTTACTGAATGGTGCGGAATTGACTGTCATCGAACAGCCTCAGCCCGGATTGCGACAACTGGGCAGTTTTATTAAACAATACTCGGTGAGCACCCTGTGGCTGACAGCCGGGTTATTTCAGCAAATGGTTGATCATCAGCTCAATGATCTGGCTGGAGTCAGGCAATTACTGGCTGGTGGAGATGTCGTCTCATCCCAACATGTGCGGCGTCTGCTGGAACGTTTTCCTGGCATGACATTCATCAATGGTTATGGGCCGACCGAGAACACTACATTCAGTTGTTGTCAGGTTGTAACAGAAAACACAGCAGTGGCAGCCGCAGTTCCGATTGGCACCAGCATCAACAATTCTCAAGCCTGGGTACTGGACAGCCAGTTACGTTTGCAACCGGTTGGTGCTATCGGTGAGCTCTACGTCGGTGGCTCTGGTGTCGCATACGGTTACTGGAACAAACCTGGTCAAACTGCCAGTCAGTTTATCCCGCATCCGTTCAGTGCCGATCCGGGTCAGCGCTTGTATCGTACCGGAGACCTGGTCAGCCTGAGAGCAGATGGCTGTATCGAGTTTCTGGGTCGGGCCGATCAGCAATTCAAAATCCGAGGCTACCGGGTCGAGGCACAGGAGATCGAGTCTGCAATCAAACAACTCGATGCAATTCAGGATGCCAGAATCAATGTGGTTATGGACAAAACCGGAGACAAGTCTCTGGTCGCCTATGTCATTGTCAGGTCAGATCAGGTGTTTGCAGCCGATCAGTTTAGTGCAGCGCTCGCCGAACAGTTACCCGCTTATCTGATTCCGGATCTGTGGCTGGAATTGAATGAATTTCCGTTAAACAAAAACGGTAAAGTCAACCAGGCTTTATTACCTGATCCTTTTCAGCGCAACGTCACTACTCTGCGGGTTGCCCCGACAAATGACAGTGAGCGGACCTTGCTGCTGATCTGGCAACAAGTCCTGAGTATCGACAATATCAGTGTCACTGACGATTTTTTTCAATTGGGTGGGCATTCTCTCAAAGCGACCCGCATCGTATCCCTGATTCGCAAGCAGCTGGGCGTCGAGGTGCCGTTAAAAACGATTTTTGAAGCACCCACCATCATGGCGTTGGCTGCAAAGCTGCAAATCCTGGATAAAACCGATCAGGCAGCTCCGAAACTGGTGAAACGGGATCGCAGCAAGCACAAGGTTGTGTGAGGCAGAGATTGAGTAAGATGAAAAACAGGTTAAGGAATTGACGTGATTGTTTTAGGTCTGGCAGGAGGGTTTGACCCTGTGTATGAATCACACTTCGACTTTGATGCGGATTTACTGCACGATGCTGCAGCAGTCCTGGTCAAAGATGGAGTGGTGCTTGCCGGTATCGAAGAAGAGCGTTTGAACCGGATTAAACACACCAATAAAATCTGGCACCAGTCTGTGCAGTTTTGTCTGAAACAGGCAGAGATGACTTTTGCCGATATTGATCAGATTGCAGTGTATGTCAGCGAGCCGTTCCTGGATGCATCACTCAAGCAATTGCGTTTGATTAAATCTGAAATGGCCGATGTCGAAGATGGCCGCGCTATGTACCAATACCTGTTCAAGCGTGAATTCGATGTCGATTTGCCGCGCCACATTTTCACTTTCGTCAATCATCATCTGGCTCATGCCGCGACTGCATATTATATGTCGGGGTTTCAGCGCAGCCTGGTGTTAACTGTGGATGGCTCCGGAGACAATGTCTCGACCACAATCGTCGATGTCAATGGCAATGACTTCAAAACATTGATGAGCAAGCCGGTCGAGCAGTCACTGGGATTCTTTTATCTGGACGTGATTCGTTTTCTCGGCTACAAGATTTTTGATGAATACAAGGTCATGGGCCTGGCTCCTTATGGTAATCCAGAGCGTTTTAGTGACTTGTTTGAGAGCTTTTACACTGTGTTGCCGGATGGTGATTACACCCTGCATCGCGAGCAGATTGTCAATCTGTATCAAGAGCTGGCTCCAAGACGTGTCGATCAACCTTTCGAGCAGATCCATAAAGATCTGGCGGCAGCGTTGCAAATTGCTCTGGAAACTATTGTCATGCATATGCTCAGCCATTTTCAGCATGTGACCGGTCATCGGAATCTGGCGCTGGCAGGAGGCGTCGGTCAGAACAGCAGCATGAACGGCAAAATCATGCAATCCGGAATATTCGAGCATGTATTTGCACCTTCGTTTGCGGCTGATTCAGGTTGTGCATATGGGGCGGCCTTGTATGTTGCCCATCAAGACAATCCACAATTATCGTTCAAAGTCGTTGATCATGCTTACTGGGGAACACCGACTCTGAGTGGACGCGAATTGTTTGAGTCCCTGCACAAATGGAGTCACTTTGTCAGCATTGAAAAAATGACCGACCGTGCCGGGCAGGTCAGCGATTTAATCATCGATGGCAAAGTCATTGGCTGGGTACAAGGGCGATCCGAATTTGGTCCCAGAGCCCTGGGTAATCGCAGCATTATCGCCGATCCACGTCTTGCTTCGCACAAAGACACCATCAACGCCATGATCAAGATGCGTGAAAGCTACCGGCCATTCGCACCCTCGGTTCTGGATGACTATGTCGGTGATTTCTTTGAATTACCCGAAGCTCAGTACCAATTCCCGTTTATGGCGTTTGTTTTGCCGGTTAAAGCGAATTGCCGCGAACAACTGGCAGCGATTACGCATATCGATGGCAGCGCCAGATTACAAACTGTGAGTCGGGATAACAACCCGGAATACTGGGAATTGATTGACAGATTTCGTGCTAAAACGGGGGTTGCCATGTTGCTCAACACCTCGTTTAACAATAATGCTGAGCCAATTGTCGACAGCGCCGATGACGCCGTGGTCTGTTATCTGACTTCCGGCCTTGATTATCTGGTGATCGGTGATTATTTGCTGACCAAACTTCAGTGGAACCATGAGCAAATGAGTCATCTGGTTCCGGCTTTACCAAAATCAGCGCGTTTGATACAGGAGGACTGTTACCGCAACAATCAGCAACGCTCCAGTCAGAGCTATATCGAATGGAATTACGATAAGAGCAGTCGTCAGGAGATTGCCAATTGTATGCACAGAGTTCTGCATATGGCGGATGGTTGTACACCGCTGTCCAAACTGTGTGATCAAGCCGGGTTCAAAGACCAGATCGAGACGGATATTTACCCGTCGTTAATGGAATTATGGTCGGCGCGGTTTATTACCATGTCACCACGGCTGGCTGGATGAGGATTTAGCAATGAGTACAGTTCAGACCCAACACCAGCATGACTATCATTTTCCACTGTCTTTTGCACAACAGCGCTTGTGGCTGTTTCAGCAAATGCAGCCGGACACTACGGCTTACAACATCACTGGCGCATTGCGGTTTTCCGGCAAGCTGGATACCGATGCATTGCAGCGAGCGATCCGCAGTATCATGCTTCGCCATGAAATTCTGCGCACAACGTTCCGTCAGCTTCAAGGCGAACCTGTGCAATGGGTCCAGGCAGATATCGAATTCCAGCTGGAACAGCACACTGTTCGTGGTGACAACCTGCAACAGCAATTAAATGATTGCCGCAAGATCGCCGAGCAAATGGCCCAACATGTATTCGATCTGTGCAGTGGTCCGCTGATCAAATTGCGATTGCTGAGCCTGGATGAACACGAGACCGTGTTGCTGTCGGTGGTTCATCATATAATTTCTGACGGCTGGTCAATGGGTGTGTTTGTCAATGAACTCATGCAATTCTATACAGCTTACCTGCAAGACTTAGGAGAACCGGAATTACCCGAGCTGAGTATTCAATACGGAGACTATGCCTTGTGGCAACGTGACTGGTTCATTGGTGAGCGGCGATCATCTCAATTGCAATACTGGCAGCAACAACTGAAAGGTCTGCCTGCATTGATCACTCTGCCAACCGATTTCCCACGCCCGGCAGTCCAGGGTTATCAGGGTGCAACCACTATCGTTCAGTTGTCTGAAGTAGTGACATCGGACTTGAGAGCGCTTGCCAACCAGTACAACGTTACCCTGAATATGGTGTTGTTAAGCGTTTATTTTCTGCTCTTACATCGATACAGCCAGGAACAGGATCTGGTTGTCGGTACTCCTGTGGCGAACCGCAATCAACATGAACTGGAAGGGTTGATCGGCTTTTTTGCCAATACCCTGGTATTGCGAGTAAACGTAGAGCCCGGACTCAGTTTCAATGAATTACTGCAAACCGTCAAAGCGACATCATTGACAGCGTTTGAACATCAAGACTGTCCTTTCGAGCAACTGGTCGACGCACTGAGTCCTGAACGCAGTTTGAGTTATGCGCCCATAATTCAAACCCTGTTCAGTTTTCAGGCAGCACCCGATCAGAGCTTCAGCCTGCCGGGAGTGGAAATCAGTCAACTGCAACTGGAACGCAATAACGCTCAGTTCGATCTGGCTTTGATGGCGATTGACAATGTAGACAGTATCGATCTCGAATTCGGCTACAACACGGATTTGTTCAAGGCAAAGACAGTGTCGGCAATGGTCCGGCATTTCCAGACTGTTTGCGCAGCTCTGGCAGTTGACCCGAGCTTGCCATGTGGGTCAGTGCCGTTAATGCAGACCGATGAAATGCAATCTGTGCTCAGCGCCTGGAACCAGAGTCAAACAGTTACGCCAGCTAATTGCAATGTGTTAGCAGAGATTGATCAGCAGACCCGGTTGAATCCCCGGGCAATTGCTGTTGTTTGCGGACAACAATCACTCAACTATATTGAGTTACAGCAACAATCGCAACATATCGCCCGTTTGTTGATCAAGGCCGGTGTTGGCCAGGGTGATCTGGTTGGTTTGTGCGTGGAATCAGGCGTGGAGATGCTGGTAGCGATGCTGGCGATTATCAGAGCCGGGGCTGCATATGTCCCACTGGATCCATACTACCCTGAACAGCGCTTGCAGTTAATTGTCGAGTGCGCCGGAATTCGCCATTTGTTGTCTCAGCACCATCTGAAAACAAGTCTCGAAACTTTGTCCCGTCAGCACCAATTGAGTTGCCTCTATATAGACGAATTGCTGCAAGCTGAAACGATAAACATCTCGTTGCCGGTTATTCGCGGTGAACAACTGATCTATATGATTTTTACGTCCGGTTCCACCGGTGTCCCCAAAGGCGCTGCGATACAACATCAGAGCTTCGCTAATCTGGTGCTGAACTGGTATATATCGAAATTTGATTTGTCAGCAGCTCAATCGACACTGATTTGTACTTCTATCAGTTTTGACTTAACCCAGAAAAACTTTTTTGCGCCTTTAGTCACTGGCGGAACTGTGTATTTTAACCGCCAGCGCGATTATGACCCCTCAGTTTTGCTGGAGCTGATCGAACAACATCAAATCGGCTGGATCAATACGACACCCAGCGCGTTTTACCCGCTGACCGATGCAGCTATACAACAGCCCGCTTCGTTAAACTCACTGCGCTATGTGTTTCTGGGTGGCGAGACCATCTCCCTGCAGCGCATGCAACCCTGGCTGGACAGTGCAAGACAGACAACCCGAATCGTCAACAGTTATGGTCCTACTGAAAGTACAGATGTGTGCATGTATTTTGACATCGAAACTGTTGATGATTATCTGGATAAGACCGTGCCATTGGGTGTGGCGATTGACAATGTCCGCTTGTATGTGGTCGACCAGGCATTAAATCCGCTGCCTTGCGGGGTGCCGGGTGAATTGTGTATCGGTGGTGTCGGCGTTGGCGTCGGGTATCTGAACGATACCGCTCGCAGTGCCGAACGCTTTCTACCCGATCCGTTCTCGGAGCAGCCGGGATCGCGTCTGTATCGGACTGGTGATCTTGTTAAATTCAGTACCGAACAAGGCTTTGAATTTCTGGGACGTTCCGATCATCAGGTCAAGCTCAGAGGATTCCGCATTGATCTTGGTGAAATCGAGTTATGTCTGAGCGCGCATCAGTCTGTCATAAACGCAGTGGCGATGGTGCGTACCGATGCCAGCCACAACAGTGTATTGACTGCGTATCTGGTTTCCGGGTCTGCGCTGGATTTAAAGAATCTCAGAGACGAACTGGCTGCACAGCTACCGCATTATATGGTACCTCAGCAATGGCTGATTGTTGATGAATTTCCCTTGACTGCCAGTGGCAAAGTGGATCGCCAGGCTTTGGCTGAACGCGGGGCACACGTAATCGAAGACGCTGCTGACCGGCAAGCGCCTGAAAATGATATTGAAGTGACTTTGTTAGAGATCTGGCAGGACGTTCTGCAAGTCTCAGAGATTGGCACCCGGCACAATTTTTTTGATCTTGGCGGTCATTCATTGTCTGCAGTCCAGATTGTGAGCCGGGTCAAGCAAGCCTTTAACCTCGATATACCGATCAGCGTGGTTTTCGAGAAACCGACCATTATCGAACAGTCTGAGTGGATTTTAACAAGCCAGTTTGAGTCTCTGGGTGACGCCGAACAATTGCAACTGCTGGCAGAGCTGGATCAACATGCGGATCAACAACCGCATTCGAGCACAGGATAATCCGGGTTATGGCGAAGCGGCAGGATAAACTGACCCAACTCAGCCCGGCCCAGAAAAGCCTGTTGCTGAAAAAGATGGCGGCTAAAAGCAAACCGCCTGCGTCAGGTGGATTGACGATTCAACCCAGATCGCAACACCACAGAATTCCGCTAACCTCAGCCCAGCAGCGCTTGTGGTTTTTGCAGCGTTATAGTGGAGTGAGCAGTTTATATAATCTGCCAATTTTCCTGAGGCTTAACGGCAGACTCGATCAACACTGTCTGGAAACTGCGTTGAACGCTGTATTGCAACGCCACGAGTTGTTAAGAACACACTGTTACCAGACCGATGAAGGCGTTTTTCAGCGCATTCATCCCTATACACCACTGCAGTTGCAAATTGTCGATTTACGCAACGATACAAACCAGGACCAGGCATTACAAAATATTCTGCACAACCTGAGCGAACATTCATTTCAGCTCGAGCAAGGTGAATTGATTCAGATTCAGCTGATCAGGCTGGCTGAGGAGCTGCATGTACTGGCAACCTGTGTGCATCACATGATTACCGACGGTTGGTCAATGTCGGTGTTCATGCGCGATCTGGCAGCTTTTTATCAAGCCGAGTTAAGCAGCAAGACAGCGCACCTGCCGATGTTGCCTGTGCAATTTGGAGATTATGCGCTCTGGCAGCAACGGATGTTGAACAGCGATCAATATCTGGACGATCTGGCATTCTGGGAATCCTATCTTGCGGGTATCCCAACTGTGCTGGAACTGCCGTTTGATTTTAAACGACCGAAAACGCCTGGATACAACGGCGCGTTATATTCATTCAGCATGACTGCTGAATTACGGCAGAGTGTCATTACATTCGCCAGAGACCAGCGGGTATCCGTATTCACCGTGTTATTGTCTGTCTTTGCTGTGTTGCTGGCGCGTTATTCAGGGCAACACCAGATGCTCATCGGCACACCGTTTGCTGGTCGCAATTATAAGGAGCTTGAAGATTTAATCGGTTTTTTTGTGAATACCTTGCCGGTCAAAGCCGAATATTGTGGTCAATCGGGTTTTGTTGACTTTCTTCAATCCATGCATCGTTCCTGCCTGGCAGTCAACAGCCATCAACATGTACCGTTTGAAAAAATCGTCGAGCGTTTACAACCTGAACGCAGTTATTCGGCCAGCCCCTTGTTTCAAGCATTGTTCAGCTATAGCAATCAAAACAATCAAAGCGCCCGACTTGGTGATTTGACTGTTGACTTGATTCCAGTGCAACGAACTTCAGCAAAATTTGATCTGACCTTGTCAATCGAGGATCAAGGCCACGAATTTGCCGCAGTCGTTGAATATGATTGCGATCTGTTTCAGGCACAAAGTATCGAGACCATGATGTCAGTGTATCGACACCTGCTCGAAACTGTGTTGTTGAATCCGGTTCGCTCACTGGAGCGTATCGGGCTGTTATCCGAACAGCACAGTCAGGGAATGCTTGAGAGCTGGAATGATTGCCGGTTGGACTATCCACGCCAACTCACAGTCAATCAGCGTTTTCAGCAACAGGTCGAACTGACTCCGGACAACACAGCGATTATTCACAACGATCGCCAGATCAGTTACCGGCAACTCAATGAGCAGGCTAATCAGCTTGCCCATGTGTTGATTGAACACGGTTTGCAGCAAGGAGATGTTGTGGCGCTGTATCTGCACCGTGGTTGTGACCTGGTGATTGCCATGCTGGCCACGCTCAAGGCCGGAGCGACATATCTGCCACTGGACCTGGCGTATCCGCTGGAACGACTGGCGCAGATGCACAAGCAGGTACGAGTCGCCATGACGATTACCCAGCACAGTTTGCTAGACCATGCACACCTGCTCGTCGAGCAAAATCTTCTGCTTATGGATCAACTCGATTGGCAGACTTATCCGATTTCCAATCCAGGTCGTCGTGGTTACGCCAATGCTCTGGCTTATATCATGTTTACCTCGGGTTCAACCGGAATACCAAAAGCCATCAGCATCGCCCACTATTCCATTCACAGGCTGGTGTTGAACAGCAACTATATCGATCTGAAGCCGTCGGACCGTATCGCACAGGCCAGCAATACTGCGTTTGACGCCGCGACGTTCGAGATATGGGGAGCATTGCTGAACGGCGCCAGTCTGGTGATCGCTGATCGTTCAGTGACTCTGGCAGTCGATGACTTTACCGAATTTTTACATCAGCAGCATATTACTGTTTTGTTTTTAACCACAGCCTTGTTTAATCAGATAGTGCGTCAGCAACCTGCAGCATTCGCCGGCCTGGGGTATTTGCTGTTCGGTGGTGAACTCGTCGATCCTGAACTCGTCAGAACCGTACTCAAACAAGGCAAACCAGCGCATTTCCTGCATGTATACGGGCCCACTGAAAGTACCACATTTTCAACCTGGCATACTATCGACTTGGTGGCTGAAGGAGAGCCAACCGTTCCCATTGGCAAGCCTTTGTCCAACACAACTTTGTATGTTCTGGACCAGGCACTGAATCCGGTACCCTCAGGTGTTGTCGGTGAATTATATATTGGTGGAGACGGGTTATCTCCGGGTTATGTCAATCAGGTCGCGGATACCGCAAGCCGGTTTGTTCCCGACCCGTTTGCTGCTCAACCTGGCCAGCGACTGTACCGGACCGGGGATATGGTGCGCTGGAATTGCGAAGCAGCGATTGAGTTTGTTGGCCGGGTTGACAATCAAGTCAAGCTCAGAGGGTTTCGGATCGAGTTGAGCGCCATCGAGACCACCATTAATGCCTACCCAGGAGTTAACCAAAGCTATATCCGGATTCGCGATCACCAGGATCAAGGTAAAAGTCTGGTCGCTTATTTCAGTCCAATGCCTGATTCAGGCATCGATAAACAGCGCTTAAGAGAACACTTGCAAACTGAATTACCGGATTACATGGTTCCAGCAGCTCTGGTTGAGTTACCTGAGTTACCGCTCAATCCTAACGGAAAAATCGATGACAAGGTATTACCGGAACCTGCCGCAGGAGATTTTCCGCAAAATACAGTAGAACCTCCACAAACCAAAACCGAATTTCGCCTGGCTTCAATTTGGCTTGATTTACTGGGAGTCGAGGCAAGTCGCGACAGTGACTTTTTTACACTGGGCGGGCATTCGTTACTGGCCATGCAATTGACTAATCGCATTCAGACCGTGTTTGCAGTGCAATTGTCGATTCGTGATGTGTTTGAACATTCAAGCCTTCGCGCCCAGGCCGATGCTATCGACAACTGCCGGGAGACTGCAATTCCGGCATTGAAAGCAGTCGATGAAGTTCAGAACTACCCCTTGTCATTCGCTCAGGAACGCCTGTACTTCCTGCAGAAACTGTATCCTCACAGCACTGCCTACAATATGGTTGCAGCTCTGAAAATAAACGGGCAACTGGATACCAGGAGCTTCCAGCAGAGTCTTAACGACATCATTGGTCGCCATCGCATACTCAGCACTGTTTTTGTCCTGAATGATTCACAACCCCGGCAAAAAATACTGAGCTGTGATGAACTGCCAATGCATCATCTGGACTGGTCTCAAAACAGCAGCGATCAACAAAATACATTGCTCGATGAATTGCTGGATCAGGAAACCGTGCATGTGTTCAAACTGGATACCTGGCCGTTAATCCGGGTCAGTCTTATTCGGCTGGATGTGGATCGACATATACTGGTGATCAACAATCATCACATATTATCTGATGGCTGGTCGCAAAATGTGTTTATGCAGGAATTACTGAGCCTGTATCGCGGTTATCGTACTGGAGAACAAGTGGATTTAGCGGAACTGCCATTGCAATATGCTGATTATTCGGTCTGGCAACGACAACGGATGAATTCCGGGGAATTCCAGGAATTACTGGATTATTGGCGTGACAAGCTCGCCAATCTGCCACCTTCGCTGAATCTGCCAACTGATTTCAAGCGTAGTACCGAGCAGACCTTCAGAGCACAGAATCACAGTTTTAAGCTTGGTTCAGAGCTTACCATGCAATTGACTCAACTGGCCGAAACACAACAGTGTTCATTGTTTATGTTGTTACTGGCCGGCTTTCATCTGTTTCTGGCCCGTTACAGTGGTCAGGAGGATTTTGCTCTGGGAACTCCGGTTGCCAATCGTGACCGTCAGGAAACCGAGAGTCTGATCGGTTTTTTCAGTAATACCCTGGTATTGCGCAATCGCATCGACAATAATCCTGAATGGCTGAAATTTCTGGCTCAGGTCAAGGAAACAGTAGTCGATGCCTTCGCTCATCAAGCCATGCCGTTCGAAAAACTGGTGGAGGACTTACAACCGCAACGGGATCTGGCCGGTACACCGTTTTTCCAGGTCATGTTTCTGTTTCATAACCGCAAGACAATGCAGCCTGACCTGGATGAATTGAGCATTGAAGCGCTGACACTGGCCAATCAGGAAGTCAAATTCGATCTGACTCTGGCCATACATGAAGAGCATGGTAGTTTCTGCGGGACATTTGAATACAATGCGGATTTGTTTGCTGCTCAAACCATTGAGACCATGTGCAGAGGCTTGACACATTTGCTGCAACAGGCAGCAGAACAACCACAAGCAAGGATCGGTGATTTTACAATTGTCGATAATCACTTGTACCGGCAAGTTGTGGTTGACTGGAATCAGACTACCCTGCCAATCAACTATGATTGCAGCGTGTATGATTTGTTTGCTGACAGTGTTGAGCATTGTGCAGACTCAATCGCAATCGAGCAAAGCGGAATACAAGTCAGCTATCAGCAACTAAGTGACCAGGTTGACCAACTGGCAGCGATACTTGTGGCGCGTGGTGCGGGACCTGAAGTATTAATTGGAGTCTGCCTGCCACGCACGCCACATATGATTATTGCACTGCTGGCAATTCTTAAAAGCGGCTCTGCATATGTGCCACTGGACCCGGATTATCCCGGAGCCAGGATCGGGCAAACCCTGAACGATGCTGAAGTGTTACTGGTTGTGACAGAGTCTGAACTGGTTGTTTCACACCCGGTATTGGCCGATACTGATAATTTGCAACTGGATCAACCCTGGCCACAAGCCACACTACCCCGGTGGCAACACCCGCAACCCTCAAATCTGGCGTATGTGTTGTATACCTCCGGCTCCACCGGAACCCCCAAAGGAGTCGCCATCAGCCATGCTAATGCAGTCGCTATGATTCGTTGGGCGCAAAGCGTCTATCAGGACAAACAGCTGCAACGCGTGGTCGCTGGTACCTCAATCTGTTTCGATTTGTCGGTGTATGAAATCTTTTTGACCCTGGCCAGTGGCGGAACCCTGGTCTTGTTGCGCAATGTTCTGGAATTGGCTGAACAACCCGCTTCCTCGCCAAGCTTGATCAATACCGTTCCTTCGGCTATCGAGCAATTGCTGAAAGTCGATGGTATTCCTGAAACAGTGTCCACAGTCAATCTGGCCGGAGAACCGTTATCCTCCGAGCTGGTCGATAAACTCTACGCCAGATCGCATATCCAGCAGGTTTACGATTTATACGGTCCCTCAGAAGATACCACGTATTCAACCTGTTGTTTGCGCAAGCCGAACACTTTGCCAAGTATCGGCCGTCCAATCAGTAATACCAGAGCTTATGTGCTGGATGCATATCTGCAACCGGTGCCACCCGGAGTATCTGGTGAGCTGTATCTGGGTGGTGAGGGTTTGGCCAGAGGCTATCTGGGCCGCGCCAAACTGACAGCAGAGCGTTTTGTGCCGGATCTTTTGAGTGGACAGACAGGTGCCCGATTGTACCGCACTGGTGATTTGGTGCGATATAACGCCAGTGGTGATTTGATTTATCTTGGACGGCTCGATCATCAGGTCAAGGTACGCGGATTTAGAATAGAACTGGGTGAAGTGGAGGCTGTGTTAAAAACAGCGCCAGGCGTTGAGGAATGTGTGGTAGTGGCAGTCGGTGAGACCGCATCCAGTCAGCGCAAGCTGGCGGCATATGTCGGTTCTGCCGGGAATGACCCGAACGTTTTGGCACAACAACTCATGCAATTGGCCAAACAAAAGTTACCAGCGTTTATGGTTCCAGCTGACATTCTGGTTTTGGATAGCCTGCCGTTGACTGCTAATGGCAAGCTGGACCGTAAAGCACTGCCAGATCCTCAACAGCATAAAGATCAGGTCATACACAGTCAGCCAACAGGGTTTGTCGAGAAAACCTTGCTGGATCTCTGGCAGGAAGTGTTGGAGCTTGACCATTCGCCTTCTATGGATGACGACTTTTTTGAACTGGGCGGACATTCATTACTGGTGCTGGATCTAATGACTCAGATCAAGCTTACATTCGGCAAGGAATTGCCGTTATCGGCAATTTTTCAAGCACCGACCATCGCGACATTAAGTTGCTTGATTGAGAGTGATCAGACATCCCAGCACTGGTCACCACTGGTCACGTTTAACAAACAAGGCGACTTGCCACCATTGTTTTGTTTCCACCCGGTTGGTGGCCATGTGATTTGCTATAACGCGCTGGCCAAAGCGCTGCCGCAACATCAACCTGTTTACGGATTGAAAGCGCCGGGAATGGAATCAAAAGCCGTGGTTTTAACTGAGCTACAGGAATTGGCCGGGTATTATTTGCAACAGATTCGCTCAGTGCAAACACAACAACAGGGTTATCGCTTGCTAGGCTACTCGTTTGGCGGCTTGCTTGCTTACGAAGTAGCCAGACAACTCGAGGCAGCTGGAGATATGGTTGAGTGTGTTGTGATGCTGGATACTGCGCATCCTGCAATTACCGCAGATACAGCAGCAACAACCGATGAAGCTGAATTATTGGTCAGTCTGTTTCCCAGTCTTGGGTTCATGTCCGAAGAGTTGCGGGACCAAACACCGGAGCAGCGAATGTCGCTGGTCTTCACCCAGGCCAGGCAAAACGGGTTGATTCCTCGTGCCATGGATGCCGCGGCATTTACACGCTATGTGCATGTATGCCGCACCAACCTGAACATGCGTTATTGCCCTCAGACGCTTAACACTCCAGTGTCCTTGTTCAGAGCCAGCGAAGGCAGCAAGCGTATCAGTCCGGATGATTACCTTGGCTGGCAGCAAGTTACCGGTCTGAATATCAGTCTGCACTGGTTGACAGGGCAGCACGAAACCATGACCGACGCTACGCATATTATGCCGGTTGCGGATTTTATATCTGCCATGTCAAACAATAGTCCAACAGCGCAGGAGCTTAATTAACGATGATTTCCAGCGCTGCACCGTTAAAACAGATTGATCATGTCTCGGCATCCAAATTAAGCCGTGAGGTTTTTCAACAATTGTATCGAAATCAGGGCAAACCGTTTGTGATTGATGATTTTCTCGATCATGCCATTGACTGGAACCTGGAGTTTCTGGAATCGAACCTGGGTGACCAGCTGTTTGCAGTGCGTGATTACGGAGAGCATCATTTTGCAACACCGAAAAACCAGTGGACCAAATACTGTAATCATCTCAATCTAACAATCCATAAGTTTATCGAACATATCCGGGATGGTAGCGCCAAGAGCCGCAATCTGTATCTGGCGCAAAATCCGATTGGAAGTACACAAGCTGCACAGTCTATCGCTGATGAGATGGGATTCCTGACCCAAAATCTGGGATTAATCCCGGCTATTTCGGAAGCGACTTTGAATCTGTGGTTTGGCCCTGCGGGACATACCGAACCTCTTCATTTCGATCCCAGTGACGGCACCATGATGATGATGCACGGCAGCAAACAGGTAGTGTTATATCCGCCTCAACAAAGCCGCAATCTATATCCGTTTGGGTTTTACGATGTATTGCCGTTCTGGATTAGCCGGGTCAATATCGATCAACCGGATTTAGACCGGTTTCCTGATTTTACCAAAACCGAGCTGGACCGCTATGAAGTGGTTTTGAATCCCGGGCAATTACTTTATATACCTGCCCAATGGTGGCACGAAGTGACTGCGCAAGGTGATGGTTATGTGTGTTCCTGTAATCACTTCTGGAAAGTCAAACCATTTACCCGCAATTTTCAAAGCTTGCAAGGAGTTGTGTTATTCGGAATTAATTTTTTACCGTGGAAATGGGTATTGCGTTTCAGCCAGTTGATTCATCGCATTAAAAAATCATTGGCCGGATGAGTAAACAGGGTTCTGCAAAAACGCCGAAACTCCTGGAGTTTCTGGCTATCGACAGCCAGAAGGATCAGGTTTTTCTGGTTCTGGCAGCGGTGGTTTCCGGGGTTATCAATGCGTTGACCCTGGTGTTATTGAATATGGCAGCCAAGGAATTCGATAACCCGGAGCAGGATGTAAAGATTTTTATTTTGTTTGTATTGTGTGTAGCACTTTACTTTATCTCCAAACGCTTTGTTACGCACCGTGTGACCGACCTGGTACAAGGCAGTATTTTTAATTACAGAAAGCGAATTTTAAATTTATTACGAGGGTTGAAGTTGCTGGCTTACGAATCGATTGGTAAAGCCCAGATCCTGTCTTTGCTATCTGAGAAGACCGAGTTGATTTCTCAGGGCGCGCACCGTCTGTCTGAAGGGTTTCCAGCGATTGTAATGCTGATCTGCACATTTATTTACATGGCGACAATCTCAAAACTGGCGCTATTCATGGCGCTGGTTTGTATTGTTGCAGCAGTTGTGACGATTACCGTACTGGTCAAAACCATCAGTTCGTCCATGCAACTAGCAATGGAGAAAGACACTGAATATTTCGGTTATATGCAACACGCTCTGGATGGTTTTAATGAATTGAAAATCAACCGTGACAAAGTAGAAGATTTATATCAGAACTACATGCAAGAGGTATCTGAAGAAGCCAAGCAGAAAAATACTGCTGCAGATATCAGCAATGTCAATGTGCAACTGTACGGGCAACTGTATTTTTATATTTTGATGGTGGCCATAGTTTTTATCCTGCCGCAATTAAGCCATTTAACCGCTGACAGGATTATGGCGATTACCACCATTATCTTTTTTATCATGGGACCGATTGTAGTTATTATCGACATGATTCCCAGTCTGGCCAGAGCCAATGTCGCCATCGATTATCTGCAACAGCTGGAAACCCAGTTGC
>JAHZJL010000277.1 GCA_022600935.1 Gammaproteobacteria bacterium | reverse complement strand
ATGCCAACGATTGCCGGTTTGCGCAAACGTGGTTATACACCAGCCGCAATCAAGGATTTCTGCAACCGTATCGGAGTAACCAAAGTTGAAAACGTCATTGAAATGGGCGTATTGGAAGATTGCATACGCACCGATTTAAACAACCATGCACCTCGTCGCATGGCGGTACTGGATCCGTTAAAAATCATATTGACAAATTACCCGGACAATCAGGTTGAACAACTCAACGCAGACAACCATCCACAAAATCCATCGATGGGAACCCGACAAATCCCCTTCAGCCGGGAAATTTATATCGACCGCAGTGATTTTCAAGAAGTTGCCCCCAACAAAAAATTCAAGCGACTGGTCACAGGTGGTGAAGTACGCTTGCGCAATGCCTATGTGATTCGATGCGACCAGGTCATCAAGGATGCGCAAGGCAATGTGACTGAATTACATTGCAGTTACGATGCATCGACCCTCGGTCAAAACCCACCAGACAGAAAAATCAAAGGGGTCATTCACTGGATTTCCTCTGCCCATGCGATTAAAGCCAAAGTTCGCTTGTACGACAGACTGTTTAACCACCCTGCCCCGGATGCAGCGAAAGACGGCAGCGACTATCGCGATCACATTAATCCTGATTCATTGATCACACTTGATGCATGCTATCTCGAGTCAACTCTTGCAGAAGCTAAACCCGGAGAGCAGTACCAGTTTGAGCGTGAAGGTTATTTCTGCCTCGATGCAAACTCCAGCGATCAACAACCGATATACAACCGCATCGTTACCTTGCGCGATACCTGGGCTAAAATTGAAAAATCTTTTTCTTAAGCAAATGCATAACACCAGGATCAATCAGTATTTCCCAAGGTTGCTACCATGAACACCCAGCAGGATGCTTATAAGTTCAAACAATTTGTATATTGAAGGAATGATATACAAATCAAGGCTAAAGTGAGCTATTCAAACAATTCTCATTACTTTATAAATTCAGACCTCAACCAGCTGTTTAGCCTGAAAATCATTAACCGCGTGGTGACCCCAGTATCCCCTGGGGTTGCATAAAACCCGGGTATCTGAGCAATAGTAATCCCGAAACTGATGAGTATGGCCGTGAACCCATGAATGAATATTGTGTTGATACATTAAATGACGTAAATCATTACAATAGCTGTAGCGTCCTGGTGCCATAGGCGACCCACCCCAGCTCCAGAATGTCGGGGCGTGGTGCGTAATCACCACTGTTTTACCGTCGAAAGGTTGCGCCAGCTCTTTGGTCAACCACTCAACATCGACCTGATTCAAGTGTTGAACAGCCTGATGAGTCAGCAAATCATTTTTAAAACGAATTTTTTTAAAATCGTTGCTACCGGATTTTTTGCCTTCTGACAACGCTTTCTCTGCATCAATCCATAATGTACAACCCAGAAAACGGATATCTCCCATGACCACTGTTTTTTTATCCAGAAACTGGATATTGGTATTTTCACAGGATGTCTGTAATGTTTCCATCGTATCGTAATATTCATGATGGTAGAATTCATGATTACCTGCGACATAGAGCACAGGCTTGTCGATCGTATTCAGCCACTCGATACCTTGTTGATAGATGCCGATATCTCCGGCTGCTATAATAAGGTCTGCCTCTGTCTGGGGGTAAATCAGAGGCCCGAATTCAAGATGCAAATCTGAAAAATATTGTATTAACACGTTTTAACTCACTTCTCTGGTGTAACCAGGTACGCAACCCTCCGGTATAGGCCAGAGTGGTTTAATTTATATCCTTTTAACTATAGTCAACCCATTCAGTTATGTCTCAAATCAATATCAAGCGTCGCAAATCCGTTGCAGTTAATGTTGGCTCTGTCACAATAGGCGGAGATCACCCGGTTGTCATTCAGTCTATGACCAATACTGATACTGCTGATGTCAGCAGTACAGTCAACCAGGTGCTTGAACTGGCCCAATCTGGTTCCGAACTGGTCAGGGTGACAGTTAACAATGAAGAGTCTGCCAAAGCGGTGCCGGATATTCGCGCTGCACTGGATGCAAAAAACTGTCACGTCCCCTTGATTGGTGACTTTCACTTTAACGGTCATCGTTTATTAACCGAGTATCCAGAGTGTGCCCAGGCATTGGCAAAATACCGGATCAATCCTGGCAATGTCGGCAAAGGCCAGCGCCGTGATACCCAGTTTGAACAAATGATTGAAGTCGCCTGCCGCTATGACAAACCAGTCAGAATCGGCGTTAACTGGGGCAGTCTGGATCAAGCGGTTCTGGCCAGGTTGCTGGATGAAAACACTCAAGCTGGCAATCCCAAAGAGTTACCTGAAATCATGCGTGAAGCGGTGATTACCTCGGCTCTGGAAAGCGCTGCGCAAGCTGAGGATGTTGGTATGCCCAGAGAACGCATTATACTGTCCTGTAAAATGAGTGGTGTACAGGAACTGATCGCTGTCTACCAGAGCCTAGCTGAACGTTGTGACTATGCACTGCATCTTGGCTTGACCGAAGCTGGAATTGGAACCAAAGGCATTGTCGCTTCCACTGCGGCACTCGCCGTTCTGATGCAGCAAGGGATTGGTGATACGATTCGAATATCTTTGACACCGGCTCCAGGCACATCGCGAAGCAAGGAGGTGATAGTTGGACAGGAGATCCTGCAAACAATGGGGGTCCGTTCATTTACTCCAATGGTGATTGCATGCCCCGGCTGTGGCCGGACAACCAGCGATTATTTCCAGCATCTGGCACAGGATATCCAGAGTTATTTACGCCATAAAATGCCGGAATGGCGTGAACAGTATCAAGGTGTTGAGGAAATGGAAGTTGCAGTGATGGGTTGTGTAGTCAATGGACCCGGAGAAAGTAAAAACGCCAATATTGGAATCAGTTTACCAGGTACTGGTGAAACCCCTGTTGCACCGGTCTTCGAAGACGGGAAACGCACAGTGACACTAAAAGGTGATCACATTGCAGAAGAATTTCAAGAGTTGGTAGAACGTTACGTTGAATCACATTACGGATAATCAGCTGCTGCTCCTGCAATCTGAAATCAGTTTTGACTTTCAGCAGACACTGAGTTTTGTCAGGCGTTTAATCTCGTCGTCGCTAAAACCAGCCAGTTTGCGAAGAGAGTGATTGAAAGGGCCACGAACATCGCCATTTAAATAGCGCTGCAAAAGATTGAAATAAGTCGCTTCAGAATCCAATCCGCGTTGTTGGCAAATAGTATCGAACCATTTGCTGCCAAAGCCGACATGAGCGACTTCTTCATCAACAATCTGTTGCAGCAATGCAGCACTTTCAAGATCACCGTGCATTGTCAAACGCTCAACCATACCCGGAGTCGCATCAAGCCCGCGAGCTTCCATATAACGCGGCACCAGGGCCAGGCGGGCAAGTAAATTGTCTGCAGTATCAACTGCGACATCCCATAATCCCTGATGCGCAGGCAATTGACCATAATCTGAGCCAAGATCTTGAAGACGCTGCTTGATCATTGCAAAATGCCTTGCCTCATCCGCAGCGACACTTAACCAGTCCAGATAAAACTGCTGCGGCTGATTATCGAACCGATAAATAATATCCCAGGCCAGATAGATTGCATAACATTCTATATGTGCGACCGCATGCAGCAAGGCAATACGTCCGTTTAAGGTTCCCAAGCGCCGCCGAGGCAGAGCTTTAGGAGCGACCAATACCGGTTTACCCGGAAAACTGACCTGGTCTATACTTTTAACCGTACTTTGACGGTCAAACGATAATACACTCTGCTTAGCCAATTGCGCTGCATGTCTACTGAGCATTACTTTTTCGTTTAACGTAGAATAATGCAAACATTGATCAGCTATTTCAAACAGATTCATGAACAGGACTATTGATAATCTCGAATATTTTGATACCGGAATCTTAACACTGTTTTGTGCGTTAATATTTTTACTGTCTCATCAAAGCGGGTTACCAGCAGTCATATTTTTCTCTCATCAGGATAAGGTGGTGCATCTCGGAGAATACGCAGTTCTGGGCATACTGGCTTGGCGTTGCTTTCGTCATCATGTGAAAAATATTCACACCTTGTTTCTGTTAAGTCTGTTGTTTTGCAGCGTATATGGCGCTCTCGATGAGTTTCATCAATGGTTTATACCAAATCGCCATGTTGATATTCTGGACTGGCTGGCTGATACCCTGGGATCAGGTTTATCGATATCCGTGATGGCTTTGATACGTATGAAAAATCCTCAACACCAGTTATTTTAAAGTTTTCAAGAATAAACCTGCGACATTGTCATTTCGGCAAGATTTATCTGATGTTGCCGAAAACATCCCTCTTCCAGTATGAATAATTTACATGACTAAAACCAGTAAGCAATACGGCGTGTTTGTTACCGGAACTGACACCGGTGTTGGTAAAACCCAGATTTCGGCAGCCTTGGCTGCCCGTTTAAGTGAACAACAGATCTCAGTCCGGCCACGAAAACCGGTTGAATCAGGGTGTCCGATTGATGATAACAAGCAATTCCTGCCTCAGGATGCTTTGACGCTTAAACAAGCTGCGCAGTGTTCTGACCCGCTGGATATAATCTGCCCGTATCCACTACGACCAGCGATATCTCCGCAACGAGCAGCTCAACAAGCTGGCATCAAAATCACCCTGTCTGAGCTGAAAACTGTGTGTTTAAATGATATCAAGCCTGATGACTTTTTACTGGTCGAAGCAGCTGGCGGATTTTTCTCACCGCTGGCACATCAAAGCCGATGCTCGGATTTGGCGCAACAATTGAAATTGCCAGTGCTGCTGGTCGTAGCAAACCGTCTTGGTTGTATCAACCATACTTTATTGACTGCCCAGGCCATCAAACACGCCGGACTGGAATTAAGCGCCGTGGTACTCAACACTGTCGAACAATCCACAAATACGGATATGAATAACGCCGATGATTTAAAACAATGGCTGGATTGCCCGTTATTCTGCATAGACTCCTACCCTGACAGTCAAACACCCTGGAAATCGATAGTCAGGCAGAGTGAAGCAATCTCAGCACTTGCTGAACACTTTAGCGGATCATCACACTGAATCAACACACTGATCAGATTCAGCCAGAATATGCATGGATAATATCCAAGGCATGATCAAGCTGTAATCTGGTGTGATAAAAATGTGGAGACAACCGGATACCGCCGCCTCGAAGCGCGCAAATGACTCCATTTTGCTGTAAATAGCGGTACAACGCCTGATTATCTCCCGTGTTGTGTAGAAAGACAACAATCGGGGATTGAAGACAATCATCCTGGTTATTCAACAGCTTTAGATTGTTATTGTGTTTAATTCGATCACGTAAATATCCAGCGCATTCCAGCGCATCATGCTCCACAGAAATCATTCCTGTTTCCAGTAATAAAGACAAACTGGCTGACAAGGCGTGGATCGTAAGCATATTTCCACTCCCACATTCAAAACGCCGCGCTGATCTGGCAATTTCCCAGGGACTGTTTTCATAATTCCCACAGTCTTCAATCATATGCCAGCCGTATTGAGTGAGCCGCAACTGATCACGCGCAGATGGCTTGGTATAAAAAACACCAAGTCCCTCCGGCCCCAACATCCACTTATGGCCATCTGCCATGACAAAATCAGCGTGACAGGCCTGAACATCAAATGGATGCACACCTAAACTTTGAATCGCATCAACGCAAAACAAGATGTCGTGCTGCTTGCAATACTCACCGATGCGATTCAAGTCGATTCGCAATCCACTGCTGAATTGAGTGGAGCTGATAGTAATCAGTCGCGTCGACTTGTCAACACAGTCAAGTAAAGCCTGTTCTGGGCTATCTCCTGAAAACAGATCAGCCTCCCTGAACTGTACACCCTGGTTGGCCAGAGATTGCCAGACAATTCTGTTGGATGGAAACTCATGTACACTGCTGACCACTGAATCGCCGGATTTCCAGTCGATACCGTAAGCCACGAAAGACAACGCTTCGGAAGTATTTTTAACCAATGCAATATCATCAATCGCAGGAGCATTGAGCAAAGTCTGTAACTGTTGTTTTAACTGTTTTTCGGTTTGCAGCCAGGATGGATAATTTTGAGTCCCTCGCTCGACATTTTCATCGGCAAAACACTTGATAGCATGACCTGTTCTCTGAGGTAACGGTGCGACCGCAGCATGGTTGAGATAGCTGATTGAATCCAGTTGAGGAAATTCCGGGTGCTTGCTTGGCTGCATGTTTTTCAGGCGCTGGCACAACAGCTATTGTCATAAAACATAAGCATCAACCAGTAACTTTTGAATTTTTAAAGCATCTGCATCGAGAAATAATTTGTATTGTTCCCGTACATTAACGTTTTATCATCGTTTGATGATTTAAACACTTACGCTTAACCTAACACAATAAATTCAAGTAGAACAGCTTCACAGTCTTCTCTTTCAACACTCTATTTTCGCCTTAAACTGAAAGGGTCCAACCCATGGTCACTGGCAACTTGCCCATACAATGTTTCTTCGCTACCAAGTATCATAAAATAACCTTTTTCAGCAACATGTCCCAGCTCCTGGTCAGCAGATTGCTCCTCCTCCATAACAACCCTGTGACCAAACACGCTTGTCCCACCAGTATTCATGGTCATCAGAGCCAGTGAATAATTGAGAATCTGATTGCCGATTGGTAGTAAACCATTGTCCTGGGCAGGATAAAAAGCAATATAGCCGACAGTCTCTTTGAGGTGATTGGTCTCAATGAGTGATTCCTGCTCAAATAATGCTATTTCAAAAGATCTGCTTGTCACGTTGCGAATTCTAGTCATTACTATATCAGCACCATTTTGTGTTTGCAGAGTTGCAAACAGGTATGGAGTCTGATTTGATGACGTGATTAAATCCACGTTTTTCCATTTGATATTGCCATCAACCTGAGTACGACCGACTTCAAGCAGACCTCCATCCTCAAGTTGATAAAGCCCAGGCATGATCGCCAGATATCCGGCAGTTTCTTCAATATGAACACCATCAAGATAATTCCATTCCCTAAAACGTATTTTAAATTCAGAACCAGTAATCGCGTAAGGATGAATGACTCCTGGTTGTGTTCCAAAAAAACTGGGGACGCCAGCTATGACCACAGGTGTTTCCGCCATAGTCTGTGAAAACTGTATTGTTTGTTCAAGGTGGCTGACGAATAGGTTTCCGGTTTCTGATGCACAAACCAGATTTGCACATTGATTGCTCGGAGTATCGGCCGGTTCCGGATCAAAACTCGGTGGCGTCGGGGTATCAATCGGACTGGGTAATTCAGGAGGTGCTGCTGATACACCAGCCCAATCTGTTGGTTTATAGGCCCAAACATCACCTGTCAAAGAATCAGCGACACCAAGGAATACATCAAGTTCGGCAATATATTTCCACTTACCCAAAACACCGACAAATCCAAGATTGAATTCATTGAGTTTTCCTGGTTCCTTAATTTTTCGAAGCTGCCAGACATTCCTCAAACTGTTTGCAGGAGGGTTCAATGCCCATAGATCCTGTCCTCCACCCCATAACACAAACCGGGATCGACGTGAGTCAAAATCCATTCCGTATTCAAACAAGCGGGATAAATCAAAATTTTCCGGATTACTGAGTATTGCTTTGGTCGTGATTGGGTTAGATTCATTCAAATCCCAAAAAGCAACTTCATCGCCGCTTGTACGTACATATAGTTTGCGTGTCGGGTCATAAGCCCCGGCACCCTGCCCGGAATAAGTAAACGCTTCTGGCCTCCCGATTAGCTCGTAACTATCCAGATCAGCGGATGTAATATCATTCAAAGTGTATTTAAACAATTGCTGATTCATTGTAAAGAAAATCACATCCTTGCCATTTTCTTCGCTATACGCTGTAGTTTCCTCAATAATATCGACAATGGTATTTGTATCTTGTTGTGGCCAGTTGTCCCGATTCTCCCACATTTTTCCGCCAGCAACCCCCGGAAACAACTCTGGATTGACTTGTGTACTGTCGCTACCACCAGTTTTGTTGGGATCTGCACGCGAGGGATCCCAGAGATAAGGACCCGTATTTTGAGTAATCAAATTTGTATGATTAAACGACCCGCCCAATGTATATGAAGCACCTCCGAATGTGATAAAACGATCGGCAATGGGCAAAAATTCAGAATTGTCGTACGTGTGTGATGAAATCGGGGCATCAAATATGCCGCCCACAGTTTCAAACCAGTTTTCGTTAACTGCCGTGTTGACCTGCTTGATCTCACTTGGTAATGATGCGCGTTCCCACAGCAAAGTGTTGGCATTCCAGCGGTATACTTCATTCCCAGTGTAGTTAGCGTGTCCTCCACCCCAGAAAATCAGATGCCAGCGGCTACTGTCCCAGGCCATTGAACTCCATGCGCCAATTACAGAATGCGGAATCCCTGATAAAAATCTTGGATCATCAATAAAAGGTCGTTGTGATTCAGGAGTCCATACATCCTGGAATTGATTATTGTTGAGTCGCACCCACTGGTCTTCCTCAGCCTCAGTCAATCGCTTGATCATTGCTGAATCACTGGATACAGCGAGTACAGGATTAACCAGGTGACTTGTAAAAACAAGCAGCAAGATACTTAAAATCATTTCAACAATTGTTCTTTTCATAATTTTTTTCCAGTTTGTTAAACTGTTTTTTTATACGTTACAGGTTGAAACAAAGGCAAATACAGCGAGCATTTGGCTTAATATTTGCTTGGATTCTACATCAACACTGCTCTATGGACAAGTCAATTAAATTCAACCTGAGTAAAAGTATGTAAAGCACCTGGATAAGCGTTGAAAAGAAAGAATGATTATCTTTCTGAATAATGCATTAATTTGAATTGGCAAGCCTGATGGACACAACGATTTAATAAAAAAGATACAAACTGGCTGTAACTTGAAAGTTAATCTTGGGAGTTGTTTTGATCTATCAATAAGGATGAATAACAAATACTCGCAAGATATCAAGTGATTATCAAACCCTTAAACAGAAGAGGAAATCAATCAGAGATTTCTGATTTTTATTTGAAGACCCAGGTGCGGTAAATCATGTAATTGACGACAGTCAATACTATTGTTGTTGCAACCTGTGCATACCATAGTGGCAGAATATGCAAAAACAACGCTACCAATGCGGTATTGCAAAGCATCTGAAACATCAGTGCAAGAATGAAACGCCAGACTGCATGGGGAACTGCTGTTGTTGGTGAAAACACGTGGAAATAAGACAATAAAAAACGCGTTATAGCGCCAAATACAAAACCTGATGACGTTGCTGCCAGTGAGGACATCCCTGTTTGTAAAAATCCCCACATTGCCAGGTAATGAGCCGCTGTCGCGATAACTCCGGTTACGATATGCAAAACCAGACCAACCATCCAGGTTGGTTGTTGCGCTGACTTTTGGCGCTTAATGTCGATTGAATAACGCATGTTGGTACAGACCAGTCCGTTGTAAAAAACCCAGTACAGATGTGTATAACACACCAACACCGTACTGAATTGATCTGGGCAGATTGATTGAGCTGGCTTCCGCAAAATATTTTGTTGGCACAGAAATTTCACCAATTGCGTAGCCTCCCAGTATCACCTGGACCAGTAATTGATTATCAAACACAAAGTCATCTGAATTGGATTGCCAGTGAATCTGCTTGAGAAGTTTTGCTGAATACGCCCGATAACCACTGTGATATTCAGATAATTTGGCACCCAGCAGCAGATTTTCGATTGCCGTCAGCATTCGATTGGCGATGTATTTCCAGAGCGGCATCCCACTTTGTCTGGCTTTACCACCGAGAATTCTTGAACCAAGTACAAAATCATAGACTTCTGATTCAATCATCGCCGCCATTGCCGTCACCAACCTTGGCTCGTACTGGTAATCCGGGTGGACCATCACAATAATATCCGCACCATGTTCCAGTGCGGTCTGATAACACGTTTTCTGATTGGCTCCATAACCGCGATTTGAGGGGTGTGTCACAACCTCGGCACCGAGTGTTCTTGCGATTTGCACGGTATTATCATCACTGGCATCATCAACCACCAATACAGAATCGACAATATCGTGAGGCAAGGCATTCCAGGTTTTCTCCAGTGTCATCGCAGCCCGAAATGCCGGCATAACAACCATGACAGATTTATGATTAATCAATGAGTGCAGCTCCGGTTGACATGATTCACAATCAATTTTCGAATTCCTTTCGGATAGTATCTGCTTTGTGTCCTGGCTCAGGTTGAAACACAACAATCATCTGATCTTCGAAAAACGGTTCTCCGAAATGCTTTCTGAGAACCTGACCACAATGCCTGATATCTGTATACGGTCTGGAAATTTTCAATCTGGCCGGTTTTTGATACACGATGTAATGAATTCCAAGCCGTTGTAAATCTCCCCGTTGTCCCGGATAACTGACATTACGAAAATCAAATCGTTCATTATCAGGCACTTCACCTGCCCTCTCCTGCACGCACAATCCAGTGAGAAAACCCGGAACAACATAATGCCCGCTGATTTCCTCCCAGACTGGAGCATCCCAGAAATGGCTTTCAAAATACCATGGCAACACGGTAACTTTTACATCAAGTGGCTGATTCTGAATGTGCTTCCAGAATTCAGAATATGTCCGCTCGCGCAAAGCAAGCTCAATTAAATTTTTCTCAGGTCGGAATTCAAACGTGTAAAACGGGTGCAAGGTGTTTGAATTAGGTTGATGGATCAACGCTGATACCGGTGAAGTCATGATAAAGCCTGTAACCAGTGTCAGCACAATGAGGCTTTGAATAACCTGACCATAGTCCCGAGTAATTGTGTTCAGATATTTCAGCAGCATTGACAGACCTGCTGCTGTTGATAACAACAGCAGTGGAAGAATCGGTAATAAATAACGCGCCAAAGTTAGCGGATGATTAACCCAGGCAGGCTGAGTCGCAAGTATCAGCAGTAATGTCAGTATAAATCCGATCAAGATGCATATCGGCATCCGAGAACGGCGCATCAATTGCCGCAACCCGATAACTGTCAATACACAGCACATCAGGACAACCAGACCAGAATACGAGCCATACCATAAATATATCGCACCAACTACAGTATCCAGTCCAGGAAAATGTGCACCTGATTTAACCGTTAAATCCTGCAGGTTGGAAAGCAATGGCGGCAATACAAGTAACAGTGTCAATAACAGACCCGGTACTGCAAGCCAGAACATACTGATCAGTTTGTATCTACAATGATCACCTCTTCTGAATAACAATCTTGTCAGCTCAACCAGGAACGGAGCAGCGACAAACAAAGCAACAACGAGGTGCATCCAGATCGCCAGCGAAACTGACAACCAATACACAACCAGATACATCAGTATTTTGATTGCAAATTTATTTTGCGGATGATTGACGACTTTGTAAAACAACCACAGACTGCAATACACCAGAAACAAAGTAATCGCATAGGGTCGTGCCGTCCTGCTGTAGATGATCAGCAACGGTGATAGCGCCAGTAAGACTGAAAACAACAGTGCCGTGCAACGTCCAAACTGTTGATACGCATAAACACTGAAACCAATTAAAGTGGCCAGCCCGAACAGCATCATCGGCCAGCGCATCAAAAATTCACTCAAACCGAAATATCTGGCTTCCATCCAGTACAACAGTGTCAGAGGAATACTGTAATCAGCATGACCAAACGAGGTCGCAATGCGCTCGGGAGTGCTTCGTAATAGCTGATGAACTGCGTGCCATTCATCATCAATCAGGATTTGCTCCCAATACTGATCAAACCGCAGCGCAATACCGGTAAGCATGCACAGTATCAACAGAACGATATGCAGATAGTTTGAGATAAAATGATTATATCGATCTGACAACTCTGGGAACGTGAAACGGTTAATAATTTGATAGTCCTGTTTAAAAACAACATGATTATTAAAACTGCGGCAATTATACGTGAGCGCAGTTATGTCGTCACTGTCCTGCACGTTTTTTCCATGGTTCATCCTGTCAATACCAAACTGGATCATATTGACTGCTTCCTGTAGCATAAGGTTCTCAGAACAAGCGTTTATCATTCATGAATAGTACACACCAGGTTTATGACATTGCCATTGTCGGTGGCGGCATGGTCGGCTCCACACTGGCCACCTGTCTGGTCGACAGTGGACTGAAAATTGCGTTGCTTGAAGCTGTCAGACCTTCAGAATACAGCCCGGAGCAACCACCGGATTTGAGAGTCTCGGCATTGAGCATGGCATCCCGCTATATTCTTGAATCCACACAAACCTGGGCTAAGGTTACCTCCAAACGTTATTGCCCCTTCAAAACCATGCGTGTCTGGGAGGGAGCCGGTAATACCGAGTTCAGAGCAAACGAGATTGGTCGAGACGAACTGGGTTATATTGTGGAAAACCGCTTACTGCAACTGGCCTTGCTGGAGCGGGTTGAAGAACTGCCTGGAATTGATTTAATCTGCCCGGCTGTAACCAAACGCATTCTTTACAATGGCAAGACATCAACCATTGAGCTGGATAATGGCAGCATTCAAGCGCGCTTGATCATTGGAGCAGATGGTGCCAACTCCCAGGCTAGGCAAGCTGCCAGAATCGGGGTCAGCAGCTGGGATTACAAACAACATGCGATGGTTATCAATGTCGAAACTGTTTACGGTCAACAAGACGTCACCTGGCAGCGTTTCAGGCCTTCGGGACCACAAGCCTTCCTGCCATTAAACGGTTCTTACGCCTCACTGGTCTGGTACAACACGCCCGATGAAGTATCCCGCCTGAAAACACTTGATGATACCGCCCTGCTCAATGAGCTGAGTCTGGCTTTTCCGGCCTGTCTGGGCAAAATCAAACAAATCCTGCAACGCGGCAGCTTTCCCTTGAAGCGCCAGCATGCCCTGGATTATGTTAAACCCGGCGTGGCTCTGATTGGTGATTCAGCACACACTATCAATCCACTCGCAGGGCAAGGCGTCAACATTGGCTTGCTTGACGCTGCGGCACTGGCTGAAGTGATTCTCGATGCAGCTCGTAATGGTCAGGATTTTGCTGCCCTGCCTGTGCTCAAGCGCTATGAAAAGCAAAGAAAAATGGACAATTTAATGATGATGACCACGATGGACGCTTTTTATCGTGTTTTCAGCAATAATTTCCGGCCTGTGCGTCTGCTCCGCAATCTGGGACTTGGACTGGCCAATAAATCCGGACCGGCCAAACACAAAATCATACGCTATGCCATGGGCCTGGAAGGAAATCTGCCGCGTCTGGCGCGTGGTGACAACAAGCAATTTTCCCAATCTCAAGCGTCTTGAAGCTGGCGACTCATTCCAGAACCGGATTCAATAATAATTTCTGAACCAACTGACCATTCAATCCATGAGTATTGAGACACAACATATTGAGTATTATGATAACGGAACATTACTCGAAGGCTTTCTGGCATTTGATAGTATATTAACCGGACCTTTGCCCGGAGTCATGATCGCGCACCCCTGGGCCGGACGCAATCAGGCCATGTGCGATAAAGCCATTGAACTGGCAGAACTGGGCTATGTGGGATTCGCTTTGGATATGTATGGAAAAGGTGTTCTCGGGACCAGTACAGAACAAAACAGTGCCTTGATGCAGCCGTTTGTCGACAATCGGGGACTTGTGCAGGCCCGCATGATTACAGCGTTTGAAACATTTCGTCAGCTGACTATGGTTGACTCAAAATGCATTGCTGCTCTGGGTTATTGTTTCGGAGGACTGTGTGTGCTGGATCTGGCACGAAGCAGCATTCAACTAAAAGGCGTAATCAGTGTTCACGGCTTGTTAAAAGCACCGGATGACATCGAGTATGAACACCCGATCAGAGCCAGCATCCTGGTCCAGCATGGATATCTGGACCCGCTGGCTCCAGCGGATGAACTGATTGCCTTGCAGCAGGAATTCAATGAACGCCAGGCAGACTGGCAAGTTCAAATCCATGGTCAGGCAATGCATGCGTTTAGCAACCCATCAGCCAACGATATCGATTTTGGGACTGTGTATCACCAGATTACTGATCAACGATCCTGGATCAGCATCACCAATTTTCTCAGTGAAGTGTTGATGTAAGACGCTTATGGATAACCATGGCGCCGGGACACGTGCAGGCTCAGATCCAGCCACCCTGTCGAATCACGGTGCACAGATTGTTGTCCTTATCTGCCTGTGTTTGGTGCCAGATTTTGCTCTGGCCACTCCTCTTGCCCCCGGCCAGACAATCAATCCAAGAGGCACCAGCAGTTTTCAACAACCTGTTCTGATTGGCCGAATTGTCGCTAACCGCCTGATCCCTTTTGAAATGCTTGATAACAACGAGACTGTTATCGTTAGAGGCGTGTATGAAGATCGTGTCGTTCAATCGTCCGATACCGGTTCATATATTTTTCAGGGGCGACTTCGTGAATTGACATCGACGACACCGATTGACACCTTAACAATCAGCGTTCTAGGATACGAACACTTGAAGACAGACGCCGATTATTTATCAATAGGTATTGGTAATATCACACCCGAGCAAATTTCCCGATCGCCGCAAAACGGGGGGCAAATTGACATTGTATTCACTCAAAATCCCGGCTCTTCATCGACAGAACTGCCATTGTTGTCTATTGTAACCAATTCCACTGCCATCCATGCCGGCAACACTCGAATCAGTATTCAAAGCAGACAAGGGACTTATTCCACTTCCTTGTCTACATTCAGTCCCGATACGTCAGCGACACAATTTGTACCGGCTCAGGGATTCTGGTGGAATCCTCAGCGTCCCGGTCACGGCATCGATCTGCAAATTGTTCAGGGCAAGACAGTGTTTGCAGTTTGGTACACCTATCTGCATAATCGTCAACCAATTTGGTATCTTGGCAGCCATGACTATTCCGGTAATTCCTGGTCATCGAGCATGGATTCATACCAATGGGATGGTGAACAGGCTACCCCAACATCAGTTGGTCAATTCGGTTTTGATTTTATCGATTCAACACATGCTGAATTCTGGTGGCAATTTGATCAACAACCCCGTCACAAAGAAGTGTTCGAATTTTTTCGTATCTCATCCGAAGCCTCACCTTTTGATTATTCAGGAGTGTATTTCCAGACGAATCAACCCGGATATGGCTTGTCCTTGGCAACCCAGGGTAGCATCGAATTTTCTGTTCTGTACTTTTTTGATCAGCACGGACAACCAACCTGGGTCACCGGATCAACCGATCAATGCGGTGCCAGTTACTCACTGAATTCCTTAACCGGATACTGTCCGACGTGTCCGATCTCCTCAATTGAATCAAGACCAACAGGTATTCTCGACAGAACAGTGTTCTCAAATCATATCGTTGTCAATACTGATATCACCTTAACCGACCCATTGAGCGGTCACTGGCTTATTAACAATGTAACCATGAAAAATTTATCAGGGAATTGAAAATTCAGTTGTTACTCTCTATCACAATACTGATATACATTAAGAATAATCCTGTAAACGTCTTACAGTTTGTAAGCTGACTATTTTGAAAACCAGAACAATCTGCAATTGAAGTTGATATGCTATTCTAACGTTCAACATACTCACCTGCAGCCTGAAAATACATGTTGGCAGTGTTATTTAGTCTTCTGTATGCCTGTTATATCTTCCATATACGTTATGCTTGATGTCGATCATGAATAAACAACAACTCAACGCTCTGGTTGACCAAACCTGGGATCAATCGATTCTCCACGAACTAATCGAGTACATTAAAATCCCCAACAAGTCTCCATTGTTTGACAGCCAATGGGCAGAACACGGCTTTATGGAACAGGTTGTGCAGCAATTCGCAAGCTGGTCAAAAACCCGGAATATTCAAGGCCTGAAACTGGATATTGTGCGGCTGGAGAACAGGACACCATTGATCTTTATCGAAATTCCAGGAGATTCGGATCATACCGTTTTATTGTACGGTCACCTCGACAAGCAGCCAGAGATGAGTGGCTGGAACCCCGGTCTTGGCCCCTGGACACCGGTTGTGGATGGTGACAAGTTATACGGACGTGGCGGAGCTGACGATGGTTATGCGCTTTTTGCGTCTCTTACTGCAATCGCTGCATTGCAGGACCAAAATATCCCACACTCGCGCTGCGTGGTGATTATCGAAGCCTGTGAGGAAAGTGGTAGTTTCGATTTGCCTGTTTACATCGATGCATTGTCTGATCGCATCGGCCAGCCCGACCTGGTGATTTGCCTGGATTCAGGCTGTGGCAATTACGATCAGTTATGGTGTACAACTTCACTGCGCGGTCTGGCTGGCGGTGACCTGAGTATACAGATAATTGATGAAGGCGTACACTCCGGGGATGCCAGCGGGATTGTGCCTGATACGTTTCGAATACTGAGAATCCTGCTGGATCGAATTGAAGATACTCAAACCGGAGCGCTGCAACACCAGCAGTTTAATGCCAGGATTCCTGAAGACCGCACGCAACAGGCCAGGCTTGCAGCTGAAGTCATAGGCAAAAACGTCTATCATCGTTTTCCCTTCAGTGATTCAGGTCAACCAACAACATCCGATTTGACAGAGTTGATCCTGAATCGCACCTGGCGCTCGTCATTGACGATTGTAGGCGCCAATGGCTTGCCGGAAATTGAGAATGCCGGTAATGTATTACGCCCTGCTACCAGTGTCAAACTATCACTGAGATTACCTCCGACCTGTGATGCATCGAAGGCTGCCAAGACCTTGAAACAGATATTGGAAACTGACCCTCCCTATCAGGCCAAAGTCAACTTCAAATCTGACTGGTCAGCAACCGGCTGGAATGCCCCAGCGTTTGATTCATGGCTGGAACAATCAATCAATGCCGCTTCACTGGATTATTTCGGGAAACCGTCAGTACATATGGGTGAAGGTGGATCAATCCCTTTTATGGGAATGCTCGGAGACAAGTTTCCAGACGCTCAGTTCATGATTACCGGAGTTCTGGGACCCGGGTCCAATGCGCACGGACCCAATGAATTCCTGCATATCCCGACAGCAAAAAAACTGACGTGTTGTGTTGCTAATGTGATTGCTGATCATCATAAGCAATTCAACAATTAAACAAGGAAATTCCTGATCTCAACACTCAATCCTCAACAATACTTTTGAAGACATCAGAACACTTTTAGACTTGTCAATCCTTTCAATTATCACTGTCCATCCCTTTAATGCTTAATCATTTCCAAATTTATCTCGTTGGTGGCGCTGTGCGGGATAAACTCCTGCAATATCCAGTTCAAGAACGTGACTGGGTTGTGGTTGGTGCTACTGCTGAAGAGATGCGGGCTTGCGGATTCAAAGCCGTCGGTAAGGATTTCCCGGTTTTTCTGCATCCAGAAACCAAGGAAGAGTACGCTTTGGCCAGAACAGAGCGCAAAACCGCGCCTGGGTACAAAGGTTTTGCCTTCCATGCCGAACCATCTGTCACTCTCGAGCAGGATTTACAACGCCGTGATCTAACCATCAATGCCATTGCAGAAGATACTAATGGGCGACTTATTGATCCCTATGGTGGTCAGCAAGATATTCAAGCCCGCATTTTACGCCATGTTTCGGAGGCGTTCGTTGAAGACCCGGTCCGTATTTTGCGGGTTGCCAGATTTGCCGCACGATATGCACATTTAGGCTTTACCATTGCTGAAGAAACCCAAGCCTTGATGATCGAAATGACACAACAAGGAGAAGTCGATGCATTGGTCCCGGAACGGGTTTGGGCAGAACTGATCAAAGCTCTGTCTGAACAATCTCCACAGCAGTTTTTCCGGGTTTTAAAAGAGTGCCAGGCATTGCAGGTGTTGTTTCCGGAACTGGATGCTTTGTTCGGTGTACCACAACCAGCACAACACCACCCGGAAATCGATACCGGAATTCATACCTTGATGGTACTGGAACAAGCAGCCAGACTCAGTGACAACCCTCTGGTGCGTTTTGCAGCGCTGATGCACGATATCGGTAAAGGTACAACACCTCAAGCGATACTGCCCAGTCATCATGGACATGAGCAAGCCGGAGTGAATGTATTTAAATCTGTTTGCAAACGCCTGCCTGTCCCCGAACAATACAAACGCCTGGCTCTGCAAGTGATGAGCTACCATACCAACTGTCATCGTGCGTTTGACCTGAAACCGTCGACTCTTGTCGATACCCTGCATGCACTTGATGCACTGCGTAAAGACAATACCAGTCTGGAGTTGTTTTTACTGGCGTGTGAAGCTGATGCCCGCGGTCGCACAGGATTCGAGGAACGTGACTATCCTCAACGGGAATTGTTCAAAACTGCACAAAAAGCGGCAATGTCTGTCAACGTACTGCCTCTGATTGAAAAAGGTCTGCAAGGATCAGAAATCGGGGAGGCGTTGAGAATAGAACGCATACACGCTGTTAAAACAGCGATTAAATCTTTTAAAGATAACCGATCACAATGAACCAAACCAACCCATCTGAACACAAGGTTGCACTAATTACAGGATCAGCACGTCGCATCGGCGCTGAAATTGCCCGGAGCCTGCACAGAGCCGGTGACAACGTCATTCTGCACTACTGTAATTCAGCATCACAGGCCTTGCAATTATGTGAGGAATTGAATCATCAGCGCGCGCATTCTGCCGTCTTACTACAAGCTGATCTCACACAGATCAAAACACTTGATCAGCTGATTGAAAAAGCCTTCAACACATGGAAACGGCTGGATATTTTAGTCAACAATGCTTCGGTGTTTTATCCAACACCGATCTCTGCCATTGATGAAGCAACCTGGGACCAGGTGATGACGACCAACCTCAAAGCCCCTTTTTTTCTGTCTCGCGCTGCTGCATCTTTGATCAAGCAACAACATGGCTGCATCGTCAACATTGATGATATTCATGCTCAGCGCCCGCTCGAAAACCATTTGGTTTACAGTGTATCCAAGTCTGCCTTGCGATCGCTGACCCAATCCTTGGCAAAAGAATTTGGACCGGACGTTCGTGTCAATGGCGTTGCGCCAGGCGCTATTTTGTGGCCGGAACAAGCCCTTTCGGATCAACAGAAACAGGACATTTTGACAAAAACCATGTTAAAACGCGTTGGTCAACCATCAGATATTGCCAAAACAGTTAACTTTCTGGCACATGATGCCGATTACATCACAGGTCAGGTAATCTCTGTCGATGGCGGCAGAACGTTATACAGCTGATACGACAACTCTTGATATTGGCCAACAACATCGAACCTTGGCCAACTGATTCACAGGGGATTGTGTTCAAAATGATCATTGATCAAATAACATCCTCTCAAGCAATCCTGTCAATGGTCGTTGAGCCTGGTCTGATTGGTCAAACGCCTGCCATAATTCTGCATAGCTTTTACCAATCTGTGGATGAATCAAATCTGGAGCAATTTCTGCAAGCGGCTCGAGAACAAACGCATAGTCGAGAATTTCCTGACGCGGTATATTGACTTTGCCCTGGTTGATGACCAGATCATCGTACAATAACAAATCCAGATCCAGGGAACGGTTGGAAAATTTTTTTTGGTTATGAATACGTCCGCAAGTCGTTTCGATGGATTTCAATGCGTTAACAACGTCTTCGGGTGACAATTCAGTTTCAAATCTGACCACCAGATTGTAAAACAGGCCACCCTCGAATCCGACGGGTACAGTTTCGTAAATCGTCGAGCAATGTAGATGATCAAAATGCTCATTCAGCAATCGAATCGACTGAGCAACGTTTTTTTCACGCTCCAGATTACTACCGATGGAAATATACACTGTAGACATGTCAGACGTTTTCACCACGCTCAATTATCACACCAACATCCAGCGCGCCTCTGATCGCACCTTTTTTATTGACACACAGCCTCAACCAGCTTGTACCACTGGTTTCCAATATCAAATCTGCAAGTTTTTCAGCTAATGTTTCAACCAGTAAAAACTGGCTGTTTTCAATAAATGCAATCATTTTCTTGGATACTGTCTTGTAATCAATGGTATCAGTAATGTCATCACTGGCTGCAGCTTTTCGTATATCAGTCGCCATCTCCAGGTCAATTAACACAACCTGTTTGATTTTACGCTCCCAATCATAAATCCCTATGGTCGTTTCGACCTCCAGTCCTCTCAGAAATATAATATCCATGTAATTTAGTGTCGCTCTTTGTCTATTCAATTAAAAGTCTATATTCAACTCTTCTCAGTCTACAAGATTTATGGTCAACTACCAAAACCACATGCAACAAAACATCCCGTTAATCACGTTTCTTTCAGCTTGACAGAATATACTTGTACGTGTTTTTTAAAATAACGGTTACATGCATTACAATCGAGACAATATGTTTAATAAAAGGAATCATTCAACAATCAATATCAACTATCTGTTGATTCTGGTTTGGGTTATTTGGGGGCCTGCACAGGCTGGGGTCTGGCAGGACCAGGCTGACGCGTTTTATCATTATGGTGAACAATTAGCCAGTCAAAAATACCCCGATTTCAACAAGGCTTATCACTTCTATTGTGTCTCAACGGCAATGCTCAATGACCGGTCGGCACTTGCAATGGGTCATCTTTATTTGAAAGGCAATGGTGTACCTAACAATACTGGGGTTGCAAAAAGCTGGTTTCTGTATTCCGCCAGTCTCGGAAACCTTGATGCCATTAATATACTTGAAGACTATATCGAGATTGAAACTGAAACCGATATCTCCTGCCCTAAATACGACCCACAACAGGCTCTGTCCAAAGAGGATATCATGAAATGGATCTCGGTCCTGGCACCCACTTTCGGGCTGGACCCGGCCATGGTCTATGCTGTTGTTAAAGTGGAATCAAACTTCAATTCGAAAGCTGTTTCGCCAAAAAATGCGCAAGGATTAATGCAGTTATTACCGTCCACTGCGAAACGTTTTGGTGTTAAAAATCCACTTGATCCGGTTCAAAACATGATTGGCGGAATGACCTATTTACGGTATTTGCTGGGATTGTTTAACGGTGATCTGTCCAAGACCTGGGCTGCTTACAATGCCGGTGAAAAAGCGGTTATCCGCAACAAAGGGATACCGCCCTATATCGAAACTCTCCAGTACGTGCGTATGTTGCTGGCCTTGTATCCACGCACCTATTCTCGAGTAAATGTCAATCTCCCATTTGTTTATTCAGGAAAAGACAATGCGTTGAATACAAACAGTCCGACCTGAATCATCATGTACTGAATTGTCTACATATCAGACATCGCAAAACTTCAATTAAATCTGATTCATACTATGCTTAAAATTCCCCGACAAGTTCAGACAGCTTTTAATTCAGAAAAGGTTCTTGCAAAATTAACGTAATGCCGTATAGATTCCACTATATACTGTGGTTCTATATCATTTTTATCTACATCATGTGTAATTTTGCAAGAACCTCAGAATAATTAACACTTCATTCCATCAGCTCCGGTATACTGTTTAAACAATCCTTGAGGGTCATTTTGAATTGTTATCGGTAAAACACTCTTTTTTACCGGTTTAAAAATTCCTGTTTGTGCCAATTTGATTGATTCATGCAGTGATATGGAATGACGGAAACTGTATTTTTTATCGCTGCCAGTTCAGATAATTGCAAACAACAGCCTTTTTCAATCGTGATGTTATGTATAATAACTGATTGAAACATCAAAAAAAATTGACTAATCACCCGGTCAATTCAAAATCTTTCACGAGATTGGTTGTTACTCTTCAATTGATCCCTGCTAATCACGATACCCCCTAATTGCTTTTCAAGTATGTCAAAACAAAAATCAGCACCCTCCAAGCCAAAACAACGAAAACAGTCCAAACAACCGTTTAAAGTCAATGATCCTTACTATAACCGGGAGTCTGTGAAATATGAGAAACCCATTCCCAGTCGGGAATGTATTCTGGAATTGTTCAAGGAAAAGAAAACCTTGCTATCACGCAGTGATGTCGCTGAAGAACTGGGCGTCAAGGATGACAATGACCTGGAATCCTTGCGGAGACGATTACGCGCTATGGAACGCGATGGTCAATTGCTATTCAACCGTAAAGGGCTGTATTGCCGGGTTGATAATACAGACTTGATTGCAGGGAGAGTCATTGGTCATAAGGATGGATTCGGGTTTCTCAAACCAGATACAGGCGGAGATGATTTGTTCCTGCTGCCACGGGAAATGCGTTCGCTGTTTCATAATGATCGCATACTGGCCAGAGTCAGCAATATTGACCGACGTGGTCGACGCGAAGCAGCAGTGGTCGAAATTCTGGAACGCAATACCAGTGAAGTAGTTGGTCGCTTACAAGAAGAAAGTGGATTGTTTTTTGTCGCGCCTGATAACAAATATACCGCTTTGGATATTGTTATTCCGTCTGATCATCTCAATCAAGCCAAACCTGGTCAGGTTGTGGTTGTCGGTCTGATCAGGCAACCCAGCCGAAACAGTCGTCCAATTGGTAAAGTCGTTGAAATACTGGGCGATCATATGGGTCCCGGCATGGAAATCGAAATTGCCATGCGCACTCATGATCTGCGCCACCAATGGCCAGTGGAAGTCACTGAACATATGCAGACAATTGCTGACCAGATCAGTGAATCCGATCTCCACAACAGGACTGATTTACGCTCCCTGCCACTGGTCACTATCGATGGTGAAGATGCGCGGGATTTTGATGATGCAGTGTATTGCCAGGCCACACCAAACGGCTGGCGATTAATCGTAGCCATCGCTGATGTTTCACATTATGTGAAACCGGATTCGGCACTGGATGAGGAAGCATATTTGCGCAGTACCTCTGTGTATTTTCCCGAACAAGTGATCCCGATGCTGCCAGAAGGATTATCAAACGGTTTGTGTTCGTTGCTGCCTGAGCAGGACCGCTTGTGTATTGCCTGCGAAATCTATATCAGCAAGGAAGGTAAAGTCAAACGTTCCCGGTTTTTTGAAGCCGTGATGCATTCACATGCACGCTTAACCTACACAGAAGTTGCCGCCATCCTCGTTGACCAGGATCAGAAACAACGCAAAAAGCACAAGTCTTTGATCCCTCATCTGGATCAGCTATACCAACTGTATCAAGTCTTGCGCCAGCAGAGGGAAAAACGCGGTGCGATTGATTTTGACAGCCGAGAATTCAAATTCGTGTTTGGGGATCAACGCAAAATTGAAAAAATCGTCCCCTATGAAAGCAATGATGCACATCGCATAATTGAAGAATGCATGATTCTGGCCAACACGATTGCTGCCAAATATCTTAAACGCAACAAATTGCCGGCATTATTCCGCGTGCATGATGGACCAAAATCGGAAAAAATCATTGAGCTCAAGACTTTTCTGAGTGAGCGGGGATTGACTCTGGAAGGCGGGAAAAAACCCAAACCAATCCATTTCAAACAATTACTGTCCAGTATTCAACAGCGTCCGGATGCCCAGGTTATTCAAATGGTGTTATTGCGCTCCTTGTCGCAAGCTGTCTACTCCCCGGAATATAAAGGTCATTTTGGTCTTGCCTTGAATCCGTATACACATTTTACCTCCCCGATCCGGCGCTATCCCGACTTACTGGTTCATCGCGCGATACGTCATTGTTTAAGTGCACAACCGGTTGAACAATTTCACTATTCCGAACGTGAAATGAGCATGATGGGAGAACATTGCTCTGCCAATGAGCGGCGTGCCGATGAAGCCTGCTGGGATGTGATTGGATGGCTTAAATGTGAATACATGTTAAACAAGGTCAATCAGACATTTTCCGGGCATATCGGTTCTGTCACATCATTCGGTCTTTTTGTCGAACTCGATGAATCAAGGGTTGAAGGACTGGTTCATATTTCCAGCCTGGGCAAAGATTATTATCATTTTGATCCGATCGCGCATCGTCTGATAGGCGAGCGGTCCGGACAAATACTGCAAATCGGAGATCCGGTCAGCATCAAGGTTGTTCAAGTCAATCTGGATGATCGCAAAATCGATTTTGAATTATCACCTGGACTGTTAGACTCTGGTGAAACGGTCAAACGTAAAGGTAGAAAACCGTCCAAACGCGCCAATACAAAATCCAGGAAAAAACCAAAAAACTGAATCCTCTGAATGAGCCAAGAAATCACTGTATGTGGCTTTCATGCCATTCAATCCATTATCGACTGGGAGCCACAACGCATTGTTGAAGTATTTGTTGCCCAGGACAGGCATGATAAACGCATGTTGGCAATCATTGATATGCTTGAAAAACATTGCATCAAAACCGTCCAAACTGACAAGCAGACTCTTGACAAGATTGGCAAACACACCAACCATCAAGGCATTGTGGCAACACTGCTGGCGGCTTCGATACTGCATGAACAGGATTTGATATCAGCGCTGGACAAAACTCCCGATACCGGGCTGTACTTATTGCTTGACCAGATCAAGGATCCACATAATTTTGGCGCCTGCCTGAGAACTGCAGATGCAGCCGGAATTAATGGCGTTATTATCAGCAAGGATAATTCTGTAGGTTTTACACCGACTGTGATGAAAACTTCATCAGGTGCTATAGATTTTGTTCCCGTTTACCAGGTCACCAACCTGAGTCGTACACTCAAGACTTTGAAGCAAAAAGGCGCGTGGATTGTCGGTACCAGCGACAAAGCCGAACAAAGTCTTTACGATGTCAATCTTAACGGCTTGATTGTTATTGCCATGGGCTCGGAACAAAGCGGTTTACGCCGGCTGACCGAAAATGCTTGTGATTTTCTGGTCAAAATCCCCATGCTGGGTCATGTACACAGCTTGAATGTTTCTGTCGCTACAGGTGTCATGTTGTATGAAGCGCTCAGACAACGTCACTTAAACTAAACGATTCAATTAGAGATAAAATCTAATGGCTTTGCTCAACCGGACCACCACAAAATAGTCTGTTTTCAGAGGTTTGTTCTGATCAACTCAACCACTAATGTAGATCATGATTCCATTCCGCGACACACTCACTGTAGAAAAAACGCCATATATTACCTGGGGTTTGATTATTATCAATTTCCTGATCTTCGGCTACTTGGAAATCATTCCTGAAGGCAGAGCATTTGCATTATTCCAGGAATACGGATTGGTGCCGGCACGTTACTCAAATCCTCTATGGTCAGCAATCACCAAGGTTTCCCCGGACAATTACCTGCCCTTTGTCAGTAATCTGTTTTTGCATTCAACATGGATGCATCTGATCATGAATATCTGGATGCTGTGGATATTTGGAGATGATGTGGAAGATGTTATGGGCAAAAACCGGTTTGTTGTGTTCTATTTTATTTGCGGAATCGGCGCAAATATAGCCCTGTACTGTGTTGCCTCAAAATCACCGGTTCCAGTTGTCGGTGCGTCAGGTGCCCTGGCCGGAATTTTAGGCGCTTATATGTTCATGTTTCCGTACGCAAAAATCGTCATCTGGATACCAATTTTATTTTTACCGATTTTTATTGAACTCCCTGCAATATCGTTTTTAGGAGTCTGGGTTATCTTTCAATTAAACGATGCAACAACCACATTCAGTAATGAGTCAGCAACATCGTTATCCTGGGTCGGACATCTCGCCGGTTTTTTTATAGGTGCAATTATTTTCCGACTGTTACTGCCAACCACTCATACTCCTCAACATCAGCCATAACTCAATATCATAAGCATTTGTTTTTAATAGATATTAGATAAAACACACAGGGTTTAACCATTTTAGTGGTTAAAATTCTGGAAACCGAATAGTATGGAGTTGGCAATTAGTGTACAATACCCTGTTGATTTGACTGATTTCAAGACCCGGTTACAATGTAACCTGTACACTTGCTGGCTTGAAAGCCGGTGCGCCTTTTGGCAATGGTTTAAAACACGAGATCAGTTAAGTGATACACCATAAAGTGAACATCTGAAGAGACTGCCACTGCACTACGCAAGTATTCTGATCAGACCCTGGTTTTTGCAATCACTTTAAATTTCATTAATCACCAGTAATTTTGTGAATAATCACCATGAAACAAGTAAACATTGACTTAGTTCTGATTCGTTTTTTTCAATTTATTCTGTTTGCAGTCTTCATTTTTATTGTACTTGTTTATTTTGGTACCTTGTTATTCATTCCTCTGGACCTGCTTTATCAGTTACAACGAGTATTAGTCTTTTTTGGAGTTCCGGGAATACTTGCGGTATTGGTTGCCGGTGGCTTGGTTGGTTATATCGGACTGACATTATGGAAAAAGCCGCAGATCTGGCAATATGTACTGGATACCGGAAAAACCCTGTTTAATTTCGCTGTCGAGCAAGTCAAAGGTATGGAACAAATGGCTATCGACGCAAAAAATCAGGCATCACAAGATTAATCGTCATTAAACCCATTTTGTCCAATCATTGTATCCATGTCTGAAAATGCAGAGCGAAAGACCGAATTAACACCTGATAAGATCGAGATCGATATTAAGGAAACTGTGCTTTCCGACGATGATTCAGCATCGACACAACCAACTGAGACTGAACAAGTATCGTTAGTTATCAAACCAGGCACTGAACTGGACGCCGTTGATGACGATTCTGAAACGACCCCAGTGGTAAAAAGTGACCTTTCTCAACAGGATCGAGACAAGATCCTGGATACATCTCTTCACCTCTTTGCCAAACAAGGCGTTCACCAGACATCACTGGTTGATATCGCTGCTAAGTCTGAATTATCCAAAACATCAATTTACAAACATTTTCAGAACAAGGAAGCGATTGCCGACGCATTGTTCGACGATTTGACTGCCCGCCTTGATCAAACCCTGATCGATATTCATAAAAACAGCACCACATCAATTGCATGTTTACGCTCTATTGTTGAATTCCTGCTTGATCTCACTCAACAAGCGCCGGATGTCGCACAATTGTTATTTTGCCCAAAAGACCAGGGTTTACAACAAAACAAAAGTGACAATGATTTGTTCCCTGGTCTTTCTCAAATGGTCATCATACTTGAGTCCGGTATGAATAGCGGTGAACTTGAAAAAATTGATCCTCATCTAGCCTATGCTTCATTCATGGGCTTGATTTCCAATGTTATCAGCCTGCATCTGGAGGGCTTGCTTCCTGACTCACTGGATCATTATTTACCGGAAGTCTGGTATCCATTATGGAGAGCGTTAAGCAAAAACCCTAATCGCCCTGCAACTTAACTGTGCTTTTCATCCTCACTTGCTTCTATCCTGACCAATTCAAGCTTAATTGCACGTCAGATGACTAAGAAGCTGTCTGGCCTGCGGTTAACCACTAAACCTGGCTTCAGCATTTTCATCTTCTTGAATTCACGCTTACGAACTCAAGATTCATCTTGAAACCGGTTTAAAATCAGCATGGAACTAAAAGGGAAAGTACTTCACGCATTACGTTGGACAGCGAGTTTGAGGCTGCTCAGTCAATTTATGACCTGGGCAATGACTTTATACGTCGTCCGTCTGATATCGGTTGATGATTACGGATTGTATTCATTAGCGATGATTTTTGGCGGTTTACTCATGTGGGTGAATGAGTTAGGCATTGGAGCCGCTCTGGTTCAGAAAAAAAACATCACTCCACATGATTTTCGCCTCGGGTTCGGTGTCGTGATCGTCACAAACCTGCTGTTTTCTTTGACGTTAGTCTTATTGTCGCCCCTCATTGCACACTATTTTAACGAGCCGAAGCTAACTCCAATTCTTCAAACCATCTCTATTGGGTTTATGACCAATGCATTTATTGTAATCCCGGAATCATACCTGACCCGTAAACTGGATTTTAAACGCAAATCCATTGTTGAATTGGTATCTAATTTTAGCGGCGGCTTGATCACGCTGGTATTTGCCTATCTTGGCCATGGAATCTGGGCAATGGTATATGGTTTTGTCAGTATTTGGGCGATTCGTGCAATCGGTTTAAATTTTATTTCTCCCATTCATGTCTGGCCCCGATTTTCCTTTAGAGAAGGGAAACACATACTCCGATTCGGAGGCCTGGTTACATTAGACCATCTCGCCTGGTATCTGTATGCGCGAGCTGATGCATTCATCATCGGAAAGTTATTGGGTACAAACGTTCTCGGAATCTATTCTGTGGCCTTGCATATTGCATCCATGCCGATGCAGAAAATCAACGGATTGTTAAATGAAATTGCCTTCCCTGCGTTTTCAAGCATTCAATCAGATCGCGACAAAATTCAATGGTATTTACTCAAAGCAATTCGCTTAATCAGTTTTTTTGCATTCCCGGTATTTGTCGGGATCGCCAGTATAGCTCCGGTATTTGTCGAGATCGTTTTAGGAAGTAAATGGGCTGAAGCAGCTTATCCTCTGGCAATACTGTGCCTGGTCATGCCATTAAGAATGATAGCTAATATTTATTCATCGACACTGCGCGGTATTGGCAAAGCAGGATTAAGCGTCATATTAACCACTGTGACAGGAATCATTCTGGTCATCGGCTTTCTTGTTGGTGCTCAATGGGACATGGAAGGAATTTGTATTTCCTGGTTGATTACAGTACCGCTGTGTAATTTGATCATTGCATATAGCTCAAAATCTTATTTCGGGTTTGGCATTATCAAACTCACCAGTGAACTGTTAACCCCAATGATGACATCCATCTGCATGTTTGCTGCTGTCACACTCAGTTACCATCAACTGTCTGCTATATTGCCACCAATTCTTGTGATGCTGGCTCAAATCAGTATTGGAGCGGGGATTTATATTGTTCTGACACTGCTGTTAAACAGGCAAAGCTACAATGAAATCATTGCGCTGCGAACTCATTAATCAAATAATGCCATTTCAGTTTAACAAGGAATGTTTTGAGTGATTCTGCACCGCACCCTGCCAATCATTGAGTTTTTTTACGATTCGGACTACATTCATTCATATCTTTGAATACAATAATATCAGCTTGCAGATCCAATTATTGCCTTTTCTGAGTCAATTGTTGATATTTAACAACACCTTTCGTTTCAATATTAGAAAGACTAAAAATCTTCCTATATAATCAGTTATAATAGCTTTATAGAAATTAGTTTAACTGGTGTATTATGTTTGGGTTGCAATCAAACGGCTTACGCGAAATCATATTTGTTGGTTATTTCACTGTTGCATTTTACATTCTTCTCTGTCTTCTAACCTTTAACCTGGATGATGCCGGATGGACTCATACCGGCACAGGTCTGCCAATCCAGAATGCCGGGGGGACAGTCGGAGCATGGATTTCCGACTTCATGCTCAGTTTCCTTGGCGTCTCTGCCTACCTGATTCCGATTATGCTGATATACCAGGGTTGGTATTTCTATCGTAACACTCAGGATGAAGACATGAATCATGTCATCCCGCTGCGTTGGCTGGGATTGATCATGACTATCATTTTCAGTGCAACAATCATCTACTTGCATTTCTGGAATTATGGCAATCAATTACCCAAATCAGCAGGTGGAATTCTTGGCAAGGAATTCGGCGATTTCTGTGCCAGCTCTTTTGGCATGAGTGGAGCCACCTTAATCCTGCTAGCTGGACTTGCATCAGCCATAACAGTGTTAACCGGAATGTCATGGTTGAACGCAATCGATACAACAGGGCGTTTTATCTTAACATTGCACAACCTGGTTAAAACCCGGATTGAAAAGTATCGAAAATCTAAAACAACATCAGATCTGGAAACTGAACCAGATTTTGACAGTGATTATTTTAGCGCGTTGTCACCACCTGATTTTCACACCACGGGTGATGCTCAATCCACCCCAGAAGAGATCATTGACGCTCCTCAAATGATTGACAACCAGCTTTCACAGTCAAAAGTCAGCGAAAACGAACATGATACCAATCAGATGTTCAGTGATGATATCGATACCGACGAATTATATGCGTTTAACGAGCAGGAAGCGCTTGATTTCAGGGACCCGGAACCAGAGATTAACGAACCTGAGGCTGCTTCAGGAAGCACCCTTAAGGACCCCGGACTGTTCATCCTGGAACGACAGGAATCAGAGCCTGCACCTGTCACCAACTTTCAGCAGTCAAAACCGGATACCTCACGCAAATTATTACCCAGAGGAACAATTCCACCTTTAGATACATTAGACAGCCACCAACAACGCGTAAAAGGTTATTCAAAACAAAACCTGGAAGATATGGCTGTCAAAGTAGAAAAAATACTCGGCGAATTCGGAGTCAAATCACACGTCAAGGAAGTCCATCCCGGTCCGGTTATTACCCGGTTTGAGCTGGACCTGGCACCCGGCACCAAAGCCAGCAAGGTAACCAATTTGTCGAAAGATTTAGCGCGTGCGTTACTGGTAACCAGTGTGCGCGTGGTCGAAGTCATACCTGGTAAACCTTTGGTTGGTCTTGAAATCCCCAATGCTGAGCGTGAAATTGTCACATTGAAAGAAGTGTTGTCATCCCAGGAATATCAGGAACAGGAATCATCGGTTACCATGGTATTGGGTAAAAATATCAGCGGACAACCTGTAGTCGCTGATCTTGCCAAAATGCCGCATCTACTTGTAGCCGGAACCACCGGGTCAGGTAAATCTGTTGCCGTCAATGCATTTATATTGAGCCTGCTGTACAAGGCTTCACCGGATGAAGTCAAACTCATCATGATCGACCCTAAAATGCTTGAATTGTCAGTTTATGAAGATATCCCTCATTTATTGACGCCAGTGGTCACCGATATGAAACTGGCCTCTCAGGCATTGAACTGGTGTGTCGCAGAAATGGAACGTCGCTACAAACTGATGTCCATGCTTGGCGTCAGGAACCTCAAGGGTTTCAATCAAAAAGTCGACATGGCAAAGGCTACAGGACAACCGATTAAGGATCCTCTGTTCAATTCGGCTGAAAACCCTGAAGAATTAACAGAAATTCCGACACTTGAACCGTTGCCACTGATAGTCATCGTGATCGATGAGCTGGCAGACATGATGATGATTGTCGGTAAAAAAGTTGAAGTTCTTATAGCCAGACTGGCTCAAAAAGCCCGAGCTGCGGGACTGCATTTGATTCTAGCAACCCAGCGACCTTCAGTTGATGTGTTGACCGGTTTAATCAAGGCTAATGTGCCGTCAAGAATATCATTTCAGGTCTCGTCTAAAATTGATTCCCGCACTGTCCTGGACCAGGGTGGCGCTGAATCATTGCTGGGCAACGGTGATATGCTGTTTTTACCGCCGGGCACAAGTCTACCTATACGAGCTCACGGTGCGTTTGTATCCGATCATGAAGTGCATCGGGTTGTGGATTTTATCAAACGGACTGGGCGCCCCGAATATATCAGTACAATACTGGAACCCGATTTTGAAGGCTCTGGGTTTGATAGCGGATCAGAAGCAGCTGCACAGGATCAGGACTCATTGTATGATCAAGCTGTCTACTTCGTTACTCAATCGCGCAAAGCATCAATTTCCAGTGTGCAGAGAAAATTCAGAATTGGATACAACCGCGCTGCAAGGATTATTGAAGACATGGAAAACAGTGGTGTCGTTTCAGCCGCAGAAACCAATGGCTCGAGAACTGTCCTGGCCCCACCGCCACCTGGCGGTTAATCAAAATTAAACGGGTTGAAATAACAGATAGTTACACCACAGCACATATTGGTCAATATGCCCTGCCCCAGATATAAAAAAATCAGACAACCGGGAATTAAGAGCCTCTGTTAAACAGCAATAGCAGATTCTCCGCTAACTTCCGTTCTGCTGATATGTTGTGGATAAGGAAATAAATACGCAGAATTCATCAGTTCAGGAATAACCAGCTGCATGACTTGTGCTCTCATCAATTTCAATGGCGCTGACAACATTGATTTCCCGGATACAAACTGTTCAATACTGGCATCTATTTCATTCATCGCTGTAACACTGACATGAGCTGACAGTAACAATGCAATCGCTTTTAAAACAGAATAATTGTTTTCCCGGGTTGCCGGCGTTCTGATTGTCTGCAATGCCAAATCGATGTAGCGATCATAAACCTGTGACATATCCAGATTCTGCTTATTGTCGATAATCTCCTTCAGCTCGACCAGCTTCTCAGGTGCATGGCACTGGAAGACATGTGAATGCGTTTGATGAAACCTGGATAATGGATATTTGGTCTTGTCCTCCTTCCTTTGCAATTGGTTCCAGCGGCTCATCGTCAATGACTGTTGAATAAAATTCTCCTTTAATTCAACCTGATTCAAATCCGACATCTCAATCACAGGCAACTTTGACTGTAACAGTTGAGACAACGATATCGTGCCATTTTGCTGGTTTTTACGTTGATTGTTGATTAAATCTGTATAGTCTGATTCAATAATCAACCCCGAAAGTCTGGTTAATTTTCCATTTTTCCAAGACAAAGCATGATCCTGCTGATCCGCTGATAACACAACGTCACTCAGATCAATCGATATTAAAACAAAATAATGCTTTAAATATTTTAATATTGAGGCGGTATTTGATAATTCTGACTCAATCTGGTTCGACGCATTGAGCAAACGATCACTGACACCAACCAATACTTCGGTTTTATTTAATTGTCCAGCTGATACCTGACTAAAAGAATTTACGTAACTCATGATAAATGACTATGCGACTCTGAATTGGTCAAAATACTCAATTGATGAACATTTTATTGATTTCGAAAACACTTCACTCCTTTGAAACCATCGCTATCAAAGAAAAACTCAAGTAAATGTTTAAGATCCCTTATTAAATAAAACGTACTTCAACCCCTAAAAGTTGCAGTGTATAGAAAATACTTCTCAGAATCTGTGAAATATTACCAAAGCAGCAGTCTTTTTTGATATTTCCAATAGTGGCCCAGATAACTCATTGGATATTCTTGAGAAATCTTGTCCATCTTTTCAAACACTCCGATAAAATTTCATACTGACCAATCACCTTTCAATTAACTTACTGAAATTAAATGGTAATTCATCTACGCTTACCTGATGTATCGATTGGAATCGGCACTGGAATGTTGACGCTTACCTATTAAAAACATTAGTTCATATCAGAATTGAATAGTTCACTTTTCTCGACAAAACATCATTCATTTACTTCGTTCAAAATATCATGTCAAAAAAATACCCTGTCATCGCTATCACCGGTTCATCAGGCTCCGAAACCACTACAGTCAAATATACTTTTGAACATATATTCAAACGCTTGAATCTGCTGTCAGCTGTCATCGAAGGCAACAGCTTTTATCGCTATCCACACCAGGAGATGCAAGCCAAAATTAACCTTGCATTACAACATGGTGAAAACTTCAGTCATTTTTCAATAGAAGCAAATCTATTAAAGGAGTTGCAACAGACTTTCAAGAAATTTGGAGAAAAAGGTACAGCTAAACGCAGATATTATCTGGGCAGTTTGTTACAGGCTACCCAATTCAAGGGGAAATTTGGTGAATTTTCAGAGTGGGAAGATATTCCGATTGGCACCGATGTTTTATTTTATGAAGGCTTGCATGGAGCGGTTAAAACCGAACATGTCAATGTCCCCAAATATGCGGATTTGATCGTTGGTGTTGTGCCTATCGTCAATCTGGAATGGATACAGAAGATTCATCGTGATACAGCAGTTGAGGGATCCAGCTCCAAAGATGTCACAAAAACTATACTTAGACGCATGAATGACTATGTCAATGTCATCACACCACAGTTTGCCAGAACACATATCAACTTTCAAAGAGTCCCGACTATCGATACATCAAATCCATTTATCGCAAACGATCTCCCGAGTGCTGATGAAAGTTTCGTGATTATTCGATTTGAAGACCCAGCCCGATTCAAGATAGATTTCCCCTGGTTACTGGCCATGATCCATCAATCTTTCATGTCAAGATCAAATACTATCGTTGTCCCTGGAGGTAAAATGGAATTGGCAATGGAATTGATTTTTACACCAATTATCGAACGCATGATGAAAGAACGATTTTTATAAGACTTTAAAAACCTGTTCTTTCAGTATCCGTTTTAATGATTCAGATAATTACTGAGTATTATCGTCTATGATTCAATGCTCTATGAATTTTGATAGTTTTACTCAACTCTTGTATTTGCATCTTCAACCAGAAATCAATCACTGTTGGATAGCAACTGCAACAGTGTACTCCGAGCTGGTAAACCCAAAAACACCAAAATAAAATGATTGATTTGGATCAGGGTTGTTTTTAGTACACACTTCTACAATTGTTCCTGCTTTATTGGCAAAACAGTCCCAGTGCAGAGCTATTGGTGGTGCCTGAGTTCGCACATACAAATCAACGTCACTGCTTATCGGAGTCATGGTTATCGATATTGATTTTGCAGTCGCTACCTGGTTAGCGTTCACTTGATAATAATTCCAATGATCTTTCAAAACTGTTGTCGTCGCTGTAAATCCATTACCGACAATTGGTATATCTCCAGGTGCAACATTGATTGTTTTTTGAATCATGGCCTGTACATTGAAGCTGGCATCAGAGTTGAAACCATTGATACCGATATATACCGGACGATCTTTAAGGTCTTTTAAAAATACACCGCATTGTTCATTATCAGTTCCACCCGGTTTGGTAAAACACTGATCAACACCGTTATTTGTAGTGGGAAATTCACCTATTCCAATGTATAAATCAGCATCCGCGCTCAACTCAGTTAACTTTGCTACAAGCTCTACACCAAAGCCCTGATGATTCTCTGCAGAAGGAAGCAGGAATTCATCGGATAACGCAGGTAGCTTAGATGAGTCAACAACAAAATACTTGAATTGATTCGATGCAACAGAACCTGCTGTTTTTCTCCCCAAAATCAAGGGTACAGGCTCATTGGCAGCAGGTACAAACGACCTGTAACTGATGTCCAGAAAAAACTCACCGGCTTCAGCACCGTATACCCCAACATTGACTGTCTCTCCATTAGAGAGTGGGATGACACAGGTTTCATCAAGCGTACCTTGCAAGGCGGGTCGGCAATCATAAGCTTGTAACGATGGTTGCTGTCCTTTTCGCACATACAGGTCAACATCTGCACTGAGGCCAATAATCTTGATTACTGCTTCTTTTGCATCAGCGACACCATTAACAGTTGAGCGACTCCATTGATCCTTGGCAATAAATTCTGCATGGACAGGAATATTGATCAACGACAGAATAACTAACAAATACACAGCGATTGAACGTTGAAAATGAATGAAAAACTTCATCAATATTCCTCAATTAGCGACACAATAAAGCACTGAAGTCTATCAAGATTATCAACCAAAGAAAACCACTCGATTCATCAACCTAGATTAGTTTTAAAGTAAGCAATTATGAAAATGCGTGTCAGTGTTTTATATTCTAATCAAACCAACTGCTCAACGACATTTAAGTCGAGAAAATCTAGATATTAATCAAGCTGTCTCTGGAGGCTTATAGCCTTCAGGTTTATCAACTCCTTCTCCAAACAAGAATTTATCCCGTTCTGTTTCCAGCATGCGTTTAGCTTCAGGTTCGAAAGGTGTTAATCGATTCTCGTTAATCACCATGGTTTGGTGTTCCAGCCATTGCTGCCAGGCTTGTCGGGAAATATTTTCAAAGATTTCCATACCTTTCTGACCTGGAAACGGAGGCTCTTCGAGTCCTTCAGCCTGAATACCCAGTTTTAAACAATCTATCATTCGAGTCATGCAAGTTATCCTTTAAGTGTTGTCAGTGCTTATTTTATCAAAATGAAGGTGTTGTTGGTTAGTGTCTGTTCCTATGTGCTGATCCTCTCCAAAATAACACGGTATCAACGCTGACACTGCAAAACAAATGTGTAAATTTTGATAGCTCGACTTTATTTCAATTCCAGTGTATTTCCAGTTAAAAAAGGAGTTAAATTTTGATGAAAGGGATTAAAATTGATATTGTTTGCAATAGTGATATTTCTGGGGGCTCCAGACTCTATAGGGGTAAAATGTCTTGCGCGCAAGGCTCTGAAGCTGTTGGATGCCACTGCAATATGATTGGCACTGGCAAGATGAATATACGCTCGGTTACATGCTCGGAAGTGATTGGCAGAAATCACCGTACCTTTTGATGCATCTGATAATCTGATGCCATATTCATGGATATCAAAATAATTGCCATGTACCATCGTTGCGCCATCTGTAGAATTGACTGTTGCATTGCGCTCCCTGAACGATAACGCTGTCTGGCCACTCAATCCTAAAGATTGGTCAATGTGATTGCCTGCATATTCGTTGCCTGAATGATCGTTTTCAACAACCCCTGCAGTATGAGAAATATAATTTCGTTCAATCCAGCTGTCGCTTGATTCCATAATCAGAGCACTTCGAACCGACCAGTGCAAATAGCTGTAAGACACTCGATTCAACCAGCTGATCGCTTTTGAACCACGTGTTCTGTCAACAAGCATCATCAGTAGATGACCATGATGGGCATTTTTTGTGTTCACATGAATATTTTGATTGTTGAGGCCTCCTTTGGTAAATGCCCCTCCGATATAACAGCGATTCACTTCACAGCTGTGGGCATTGTAAAATGTTAACAATCCCATCCGGGTTGCCTTGCCAATCGAACGAATTGCAATATCACGAAATATCACGGCTCCGATCAATAGGTCACCAGAAGTCCGGCCTTGATTGGATACCAGAATTGCCTGATCAGCATCTTTAACCAGTTGAATGATAGGTACACGCTTGGCATCAAAGATAGAAGCTTTAGCCTGACCTGTCGATGTAATTGTCAATCTGGACGAACGAATCACCAATGGTCTGGCTATCGGATAAAAGCCCGGTTCAATTTGTAAAGTGCCAATTTTGTTTTCCAGGCAATAGTCGATTGCATCCTGCAGAAAACCTGACATATCATTTCGTCTTTGATGTAAGGTGGGCATGATATTAAATGAACTCGGGAATATTTTAACGCCTTGAACTGAGTTATCTGTGTCCTCCATAATGTTCTCCCTTCTGTATTTGTATTGTATTTTGCATGAATTGACAGCTTGAATCTTTGTGACCTTTTTACAGCAGCAATGTTCGTTTGGCTGTCACTGAATCAAGCCAATAACCGCTTGAAACGCTGAATGTTTACTATGGTATGTATCAAATTCAGACTAAACCAAAATCCCTGTGATACACTTTGCAAAGATGAGATTTACTCTGCAATTGCCTTGATTCCTGAATCTTGTTTAAGCAATTGACTCACTTCTGATGTGTGATAGATACACACTGATTGTAAAAAGACTCATTGAAAACATTGATATCTGTGTAACCAATGTCAACTTAAAAAAAATGTATTCGCTTGTCGAGGAGGACATCCATGAAATTGTTTAAAAAAAAGCTTAACCCACTTTATGTGGTTATTTTTCTGATGGTGATTTTTTCAGCACTAAACCTGATTTCTCTGATGAATAACTAATTAAAAATACTTCAGTGATTGTCATAATAATTTCTTCTGAATGACATCAGACAATAAAAAGGCTGTTATGACATCTGTCATAACAGCCTTCAGATATGTTTATGGTTTCTTGAAATACTTCAATCCCTAATCATGATTGCTTTTCAGTCACTCATCAAAGGTTGAGTAACTGAATCTGAATGTTGTACTTCATCATTTAAAAAATCAGTCAATTGTTGTGCATAATATGCATTTTGATTGTCTACAGGTTTTTTGCCTTTGTGCATGACTATATCCGCGCTCACTTCATACCAGACGTTATCACAGCAATATGTATAATAATCATAATGATAATGTGCATAGTCCCAACTGTTAAAATATCCATATCGACCGTTTGAATAAGGGTCACTTCGAAAACGTGATCGCTGGCGAACCAATTTATCGTAAACGATAAAATAATCATAACCGGCTGTTTGTGTCAATTGAGCCGCCCGGAATAAAAAATACCGGGTAGTGGTCTCGGCATTCAGGAAATGTTCTCCAGTATATGATACTGAATATCGATTGTTCTCCAGCTTAGCCTCCTGATAACCTGACCCATTGGAAAAAGCCCGGTAAACAGGCATATTGACCATACAGCCTGTCATTATCAGTCCTGCTAAACTAATAAAGCTCACATTTTGAAACACGCGGAATATTGGATACATAACGATCTCCAGGATCGTGCATTTTATATCGACCATCAGTCAAGCAAAAACAACATTAAACTGTCAAACCATAGACAGGTTTTCTTTATAGTGTTGGTAAATTCGTATATCCACGGTGATTAACTCGATTATTCACTGTTAATCTGCAAATATTCGTCTTGATCGTGCCACAACTGTTCACTCTTGTCACTAATCGTTTGCTCTCCGTAGCTTATATTCATCAGGAAAGTCACATTGCTGTTTCAATGCATTGAAAACCAGAACTGATTTTCTACAACTCCGACACTGTCAAATCGGCTTAAATTGTTCATTACATCGTAATGCACTGTGTTTTCAGAGTGCAGGTAAAAGTCCTTGAAAACCTTAGCTGAGGATAATTGCCTTGTCTGGGAATTGACTATCCTGTTTTCTCACAATCTGTTCTTGAGAATGAACAAAATCATAGAGTGAAAACGTTTGAGCCAGTTCAATACGACGCCGAATGGCAACATGAATTGATCGATCAGTGACAAATGTTTTGGATGGAAACGACAGAAAAATCATTCGTAGCAAGGGATTCAGAAATACAGTGATCAAACTGTAATCATCAAATCTAAGAAGCTGTCTGGTAAACAAATGTCCAAGCGAAAAGTTATTGAATCGAGGGGATTTTATTGATGCTTCGAGACGAATAGTTGTGCTGTTTAACGAGAAGCAGTGAAACAATACACCGATTTCAAGGGCTTTGCAGCGGATATCTTTTTAACCAGACAGCTTCTAAGATTGGGCTCGATAACTTGATAAAAGATATGACTATTAAGTCAATCAAATTCCTGTAGACAGTTAATATCGGCAGAGTAATCCAGCATAGTCATGCCGGAATAGATACGATGTTCTGGATAAAATGCGCAGAGATAGTGGGTTAATGCAGTGCCGGCTGTTCTGGGGATGTGTACAAATATAATCTTCCTGGCCTGACTCAATGAATTATCCCGTTAAATAATTCAATGAGTCAGTCATCATTAACAATGATGGTCAAATATAATGATCAATTTTAAGCGGTTTATAACTCAACAGAATACACGTTAGACAAACCATTTTTTAATTTTTTGATTGCGTTATTTTCCAGCTGTCGAATACGCTCTGCAGAAACCTGATATTGATCAGCCAGTTCATGCAGGGTTGACTTTGATTCTGACAGCCAACGCTGTTTGATAATATCACGACTTCTTTCATCCAGTTGTTGCAAGGCATTGGACAAACCGGATAGTTGCATTTTTTCCTGCTCCAAGGCTTCTACCTGGGCAGAAGGCTCCAGGTTTGTGTCCTGCAGATAAGTGGATGGAGAAAATTGATGCGTTTGATCAGAATCATCCGGTGAGCTGTCAAACGCCATGTCAGAGCGTTCCATACGCCCTTCCATCTGGCGCAGAGTATCGACATCAATATCCAGATCAGCAGCGATTTTCCGGGCTTCAGATTCAGTCATCCAGCCCAATTGCTTTTTGGATTTGCGAAGATTAAAAAATACCTTACGTTGGGCTTTGGTTGTGGCGATTTTTACGATTCGCCAATTCTTGATAATGAACTCGTGCATTTCAGCACGTATCCAGTGAACAGCAAACGAAATCAGTCGAACACCTTGTTCAGGATCGAAACGCTTCAACGCTTTCATCAAGCCCACGTTGCCCTCCTGAACCAGATCTGGTTGTGGCAATCCGTAACCAGAATAACTTTTGGCAATATAAGGAACATGCCGCAAGTTAGCCAGAATCAATTGTTGCGCTGCATCCAGATCATTTTGATCACGAAACCGGCAAGCCAACGCATATTCCTGTTCAGCATCAAGCCTGGTAAAACCATTGACGATTGCCAGATAAGCGTCAAATGAACCGATCGGTGACGGTAAATGATTAGTAGCTGTCATTAATTGTCCCATAGTGTGCGATACTCCGCTAAATAAAACCATTATTGCTAATTTTAGCACTCTTCTGATTAGAGTGCTAATAATTATAAAAGTTCTCAGACTTGATTTCGTTGACAATCACACCGTAATCTTTGCCAGAAACAATTTTCACCCCATAAATCTACAAGATAGTAATTATTTGATAGCCTGCTCCTATTGAAGTTACCCAGGCATGTCAAAAATTGTTGCTGTGCTAAAGTACTTCGGGATTTAATTGCGGCGACTGTTTGCGTTTCATCTTTGGCTTAATGTCTTGACTTTGCGATTTCTCGGCGAATGATTTGACGGATTGATCAATGTCTTCAAGCAATTGTTGAAATTCTCTTTTCAGTGTTGGTAATCGAGTTGACATTTTATCGATAAGATTGTTGATATCTTTACGAATAACCGGAGCTTTTTTCTCCAGTTCGGTCAGTGACTGATCAAGATCCCGCGATAGTATGCGACTGAACTGATGCAATGCAGCTATGGCATTACCCAGATCACTTTTTGTTTTGAGTGACGCAAAAGTCGTCGCATGATCAACCAGCCATGTTTGATTCTGCTTTACCAGAATTGTATTGACCGGAACCGGAATTGAATCGGCTTCAGCCAGTTGCAAATCGACTTCAACGACAGCATCCTTGTCCTCGATGATAATCCTCTTGATCTTGAAATCCTTCAGTTTTAATTCACTGATTTCTGGATCTGTGGCAGCATTCGCTGCATCGATGGACAGATTTCGGAGCTGTTCGGTATTACCTGATTTCACAGCATTCCAGTATTCCTGCGCAACTTCGCCAGGCATCAAGGATTTTTGTTGACACCCGGTGATCAATCCAATCGACAAAATGACCAGGAGTATTTTATATGTGTCAAGCATAGACAAATGCCTCATATTGAAAATTTTTACCGTTCTGTTCATGTCAACTGCATGATAGACATAGTGAGATTGGTGAGACACAAGTATAATATGTTTCGCCTGAAAATAAGCTGAGCATAAAATCAGCAAACCAAATAACGACGTGACATGCAGATTAAATTTGCAAACAAGCTGTTGCGGCATACGTCAGCAATCACCCATTCACTAAGTAAAGAATTGTCCCTAGTAATAACTGCATTGAAAGCCAACACATTATCAATCATTCAGCTGATCTATTGCCTGAATCAATATTAAACTGACAAATCGCCATTAGTTGATTAATCCATGAATACCACATATGACAAATAAAGCTGTACTGGTTTGTTTCATTGTCGTATTGGTTTCATTGTTGATTACACTGGGATTCTGGCAATTACAGCGAGCTGAACAAAAACAAAACATTTTGGACCAGCAACAACATCAATTGGCTTTACCCGCGATTGAATTCAATCCGGATTACCAAAACCTTGAAGACATTCACTATCGAAAAGTTGTCATGCATGGCCGGTATGACTGCCAACATCAAATTCTGCTGGATAACAAACATTATCAACACAAACCTGGTTTTCATGTGATTACGGCATTGTCCGGTTCAAAAGGCAAGACTTCTATCTTGATTAATCGGGGCTGGATTCCGATGCAGTCCAATCGTCAGCCGGAATCTTTATACCAGCAGTGTCCGAAACAAGTTGTCCGTGTTGAAGGAACAGCCACTGCGTTTCCGGCACTTGGATTTCATTTTGAATCACCCGCTGATAGCGAATATAATCAATGGCCGAAAATTGAACTGGAACTGGATGCTGTCAAATTATCATATGCGCTGGGATACCCGGTCACAGATTACCTGGTTTTATCAGATCCCGATAACAAACACGGCTTTATCAGAAACTGGCAAATCAAGCCAACGATTTCCCCACAAAAACATAAGGCTTATGCTGTTCAATGGTTCGCCATGGCCATTGTCCTGGTAATGATCAGTCTCTGGAAATACATCACAAGACATGACAATCAAATCAAACAATAGTGCCCGGCGAACCATCATATTGATGTTTGTGATCACCTTGCTTCCGGTTCTCATTGCATTACTGCTTTATCTGAATCCACAGTGGATCAGCCGTTATAAAAATTACGGGAACCTAATACAGCCTCCTGTTCAATTTAAAAAGAATGAATTAACTCCAGCCGATGAGTTTTCAATCTCGAATTTTTCCGAACTCGATAATCGCTGGATTTTGATTCACCTTATTCCCAGGCAAGAGCAAGACTGTGATCAGCAATGTGAAACAGCAATATATCAATCACACCAGTTATGGCTGATGTTAAATCAAAATCTGATGCGGATACGCAGACTGGCGCTGTATCACTCAATAGAACAGGTTGAGAAACTGAAGTCGAATCTCGATGACCAGTATCTTTTACATGCACTGGGCAGTGATTCACTGTTTCAGCGGGTTAACCAGAGGCTGCCACAACCACTGAAAGCGGGTACAGTTGTGATTTGCGACCCGCTTGGGAATCTCATGTTATGGTATACACCTGATTTTGACCCGTATAAAGTCAAAAAAGATCTGACACAATTGTTTAAATCGTCCAGAATCGGCTAACTGTTCTAAAACCGGACACTGAACACTCAAGAAAAAAATAACATGAGAAAACTGACACTGTTTTGTTTGTTAATCTGCCTGATAGTCATTGTATCGGGGAGCTATATGCGATTATCAAGAGCCGGGCTGGCATGTCCGGACTGGCCAGGCTGCATTGGTGAAATGATGTTACCTGACCAAAACGCAGTCCAGCAAAGCGATTTACAGAAATTTCCCGGCTTCAGATTCAGTGAGACTCGTGCCTGGAAACATATGTCACATCGATTGATTGCTTTTGGTCTGGGTTTTTTGCTGATTATTCTGTCCAGTATCGCTTTGTTCAGAAAACAATCACGACTGGCACTGCTATCACTTTCGATTATTACCCTGCTGCTCTATTGCACACAAGTCGGCTTGGGCATCTCAATTATCACCCGCATGTTGTCACCGGTGTTTGTTACGCTCCACCTGATGACCGGAATGGCTCTGCTTGGGTGTCTGTACTGGCTATCCATGCGTTCCAGCCTGTTTGTAAAAAAACGTGAGGTCGCACTGCGCGGTATTCAAGCTGTCTGGCTGGGGATTTTTTTATTGTTTATCCAGATTGCCCTGGGCGGTTGGGTCAGCGCTAATTTTGCGTATTCCGCATGCCCCGATTTTCCAACCTGCTACGGCCAATGGTGGCCAAAGGCTGACTATCTGCAAGGATTTCACGATGCGTTTGTGTTCGGTATCGATCGGGTCAACGCATTATCCAAGGAAGCCAGAACCGCAATTTTGTGGACCCATCGAGTGTCGGGCCTGGTCGTATTTTTATGGCTGGCATTCGTCGCATTAAGTTCGACGTCAAGAAACAAACCCCGCAAAGTCCGTATCGCCGGTAATTTCCTGAGCCTGTTTTTGCTATTACAAATCGGATCAGGAATTGCTGTCAGTATGTACCGTGATTATATGGTAGAACTTGGCGTCGCTCACAGCACTATCACAGCGTTACTGTTATTCTGCCTGCTGTCTATCTGGTTCTGGCTGCGATTTATTGATACACGTCAGACAGACGCTGACCAGGCAACTGATGTGCAAACTGGTCAGGATGTTTTACAACAACCAACCAGTGCAATTCAAGCCGCTGCAGTTCCTGAGCAGTATATCCCTCCTACTCCGGAGTCTCTTTATCAGCGCCTGAAAAATCAGTTAGGTAAAACCAGAGGCGGTTTTTCAGGTGTAATGTCTGAATTACTGAGTCGCAGCCAAATCGATGCAGAATGGCTTGAAGATGCCGAGACCTGCTTGCTAATGGCCGATGTTGGCGTCGATGCCACAAATGAAATCCTCGACGCTGTCAAACAAGGCAGTGCAGACAACAAGAATAACCCGGACGCCTTGTCCAACACATTGAAATCGACAATGCATCAAATGCTGAAACCTGTGAGTGAACCATTGTCTATTGTCGATACTGATATCAGACCCTATATAATTCTCGTTGTCGGCGTCAACGGCGTCGGTAAAACCACCACAATTGGCAAACTGGCCAGACGATTTCAGCAACAAGGCTTGTCCGTGATGCTGGCTGCCGGTGATACCTTCAGGGCTGCAGCAGTTGAACAACTCCAGGAATGGGGTCGGCGCAATGAGATTGCGGTAGTTGCGCAACATACTGGCGCCGACTCGGCATCAGTGGTGTTTGATGCCTGCGAATCTGCAAAGGCCAAAAAAATTGATGTCTTGATTGCAGATACAGCCGGGCGCCTGCACACCAAACATAACCTGATGGATGAGTTAAGCAAAATCAGACGCATCCTGAGCAGACTGGATGAAGATGCACCGCATGAAGTATTACTGGTTCTTGATGCAGGCACCGGGCAAAATGCGCTGGAACAGGCCAAACAGTTTGACCAGGCCACAGGCGTGACCGGAATTGTATTAACCAAGCTGGATGGTACTGCAAAAGGCGGGATGATTTTTGCACTGGCCAAGACACTTGGCAAACCGGTACGTTTTATCGGAGTTGGCGAAGCAATTGATGATTTGCAAGACTTCGATGCTGAACGATTTGTTGATGCATTGTTTAACGAATAATCAAAAATGTTACAACTGAATCATGTTGTTAAGCGATACCCCGGCGGAATTGATGCGCTGGATCGGGTCAGTTTTTCACTGGCCAAAGGTGAAATGGCTTGTCTGACCGGGCCATCAGGAGCAGGCAAAAGTACATTGTTCAGATTAATTTCCTTAATGGAGCGACCAACTCAGGGGCAAATTGTATTTGACAAGCAAAACCTGCATGGACTGGCCAGCCGCAAAATTCCTTATGTACGGCGTAAACTTGGGTTGATTTTTCAGGATTACAAGCTGCTCGAGCAAAGAACTGTATTCGAAAATGTCGCTTTACCGTTACTGGTCTCGGGATATGCAGTCGAGGAAATTCGCAACCGGGTTCATGCATCTTTGGATCTGGTCAACCTGCTCGACAAAAGCAACAGACGTCCCCCGGCTTTATCCGGTGGTGAACAACAACGGGTCGGCATTGCCAGAGCGCTGGTTCACAAACCCCAGTTGATTATTGCAGACGAACCCACCGGCAATCTGGATTCAAAACTGGCATGGGAAATCATGAAGCTGTTCGTGCGCTTGCAACAAGTTGGTATTTCAATTCTGATCGCTTCCCATGATCAGTACTTGATCAAAAAAATCGGATGTCGTGTTTTAGTACTTAAACAAGGTGTTTTGATTCGCGACAGTGCTGATAAATCATCCCGAACTGAACGTTAAGCAGCTATGAAGCATTATCTCTCCCTGCACGCCAGAGCTGCATTGCACAGCCTGGGTCAATTGTTCGAAAAGCGCTTTTCCACGTTGTTTAACAGCGTCGTCATTGCTATCGCGCTGACTTTGCCTGCAGTATTCTATCTGGCAGTACACAATCTGTCCGAGATCAGCCAGCATCTTGGTGACAGTAATCAACTGACCGTGTTCCTGGATACCGGAATCAATCTCAAACAAGCCCGGCAACTGGCCAGGACAATCAACAAACGCCGTGATATCACCCATGTCGAGGTCATCAGCAAGCAACAAGGTCTGGATGAACTGGCTCAGTACAGCGGTTATGCGGATACCATCATTGCATTAAAGGAAAACCCCCTGCCGATTGTTCTCGATGTTAAACCCATCAAGCGTATTAACAGCGCTGATGAATTGGATTCCATCATGACTGAATTGAGAACAATGAAAGGCATCGACCTGGTTCAACTGGATTTAATGGTCGTTAAACGACTGCGAGCAACACTTGATATTGGGCAGACACTGGTCAGAATTATCGGTTTATTGTTTGGCTTTGCGGTGATTTTTATTGTTGGCAATACCATACGACTGGAGTTGCAAACTCGTCACAACGAAATCGAGGTCACCAAACTGATGGGCGCAACCAATCGTTTTGTGCGCCGCCCGTTTTTGTACACGGGAGCGTGGCTGGGGCTTTTCGGGAGTATACTGGCATGTTTACTGGTCACTGCAATTTATTCGTCGATTCAGTCACCAGCAGATCAGTTGTCCGGGTTATATCAAAGTCAATTTCAGTTATCATTTCTGGATATCAGCGACATTCTGATCATTGTCATCAGCGGCATGTGTGCCGGTATCATCGGTGCCTGGTTGTATGCTAACAGTCATTTGCGCCGAATTGACTTACTGTCTTAAATGACTACACCAGATCCTACCGTCCTTCAAGAAGCCATTCAGAAAATCTGCACTGGACCTGAGCTCAGCAAAGACCTGAGTTTTGAACATGCCAGGGACGCCATGCAATTGATCCTCAATGGCAAGGCAAACCCGGTCCAGTCTGCATTATTCCTGATTGGTTTGCGCATGAAGCGTGAATCCGATGATGAATTCAAAGGTATTCAGTACGCACTCAACCGGCACAGTACCCGAATCACTGCAAATGTCGAAGAAGTCATTTGCTTGTCTGATCCCTTCAACGGATTCACCAGACATCTACCGGCTTCACCATTCCTTCCGGCTGTACTCGCTGCATTGGGACTACCGACTATCTCTGAAGGTGTTATCACTGTCGCGCCAAAATTTGGAATCACTCATCATGCTGTATTGAGCGCTGCCGGTAAATCTGTCAATCTCAATCCGGAACAAGCAATCCGGCATATACAAAACCCGGACATTGGCTGGAGTTATCTTGATCAATCACAATACTGTCAGGGGCTGCATGCATTGCTGCCGTTACGCACCTTGATGGTCAAACGCCCGGTCATCGCCACGTGTGAACGAATGATTGGCCCTGTTCGAGGCTCACTTAAAACACACCTGGTCAGCAGTTATGTGCATAAAGCCTATCCGCGAATTTACCGGATGCTGGCTGATTATTCCGGGTTCACGTCCAGCATGTTTGTTAAAGGAGTAGAAGGCGGCATTATTCCATCCCTGAGAGATCACAGTAAAATGATCAGTTGTCATGCAGAACAATCTGAACAGATGATACCCTTGAATCCCTCTGACAGCGGTGCTCAGTGTACAGAGCGCGCTCAGCCAATACCCAATGATTTAAAAGACTTAATAGATGCTGATAATCCAGATAAGTTAAGCAAATACGCTCAGAGTGCAGCAGATGCAGGACTAGCAGCATTGAATGGCCAGCACGGATATGCATACAATAGTCTGGTGTATGGAGCAGCAACTGTTTTACTGCACATTGGAAAATATCCAACCCTTGCTCAAGCTGCAGATGCAGTTAGACGTGTGCTTGTCAACGGACATGCCAAAGCTCGGTTTGATGCAGGCTGAATCCGCGAGTTATTCTGTGTTATTACTCATGACTTGACTGACCGACCACTGTTATGCAGGCTTAACGCAGACAGGACAAGTCAGTCAGTTTCAATTGAATGTTCCCGTTCAAATCCAGCGTAGCTCTGGAATATTCACACACCCGCTCGGTCCCATCATTCGACTTGAAGATGACCTGATGACTGCCGCCCAGATCTGCAATTCCCGGATTTGAGACCTGTACCGGAGTTGTCACTGGATCAGGATTATTCGTATCCGTGTTTAAATTTCCCTGAACACTGACAGCGAATGCTTCACTCCACTGCCCTGCAAAGCCGTTGAATAGTATCGGGCGAGAAGCCAGTACATAATCACCAGTTTGAGTGGGAGTAAACTGAAAAGCAGTTCGAGTCACAGTTGTGATCTGTGGATTGTTCAGGACTTGCACATTCCTGAACTGGATGTCAT